>JAZDII010000113.1:0-5528 GCA_043805085.1 bacterium | reverse complement strand
CGTCGTTGGATGTTCAGACGCGTTCTCAAATGCAAGAGGTGCTTCTTGATGTTTGGGAAAAAGAAAAAACGACCGTTCTTTTCATCACGCATGACATTGAAGAGGCGATTTTTCTGGCCGATCGAGTTTATGTCATGAGCGCAAAGCCGGGGGAGATTAAAGAAGAAATGCAGATTCCTTTTTCGCGTCCGCGCAACAGCGAAATTAAATTGAGTGAAGAATTTCTCGCAATCAAAAGGCAGATTCACTACGCCATTCGCGGAGAATCCCCGAAGGCGACGCAATCGGGATCGCCCATCGTACAAACAGGCGTGTCCATTTTTTCTTTTCTTCGCAAGACTCTTTCAAAAGCTGTTAAAAAGTAATTTTCTATCAAGCAAAACTTTACAAAAGCAAAAGTTATCCACATACTACGGCTTTTGAAAGCCACAAAAGACGTAGTAATTTTGATGATTAAAGTCGTATTAAAAAGCGTTGCCGGCAAATCACAATTCTCTTTCCAGAGATTGTTTTTTTCTCTTTAATCATCGCCCCATGATTGAAAAAACTCTTATCTTACTGAAACCGGATTGCATTGCTGACAAACGTTGCGGCGACGTCATCAGCCGCTTTGAAAAAGTCGGGTTTGAAATTCTCGGCGTCAAAATGATGAACCTTTCTTCGGAGCTTCTCCGCGAGCATTACGTGCATCTCACGGACAAACCGTTTTATCCCAGCATTGAAAAATTCATGCAGTCTTCGCCTGTGATTGCCATGGTCTTGCGCGGCGAAAACATCGTGGAAAAAGTCCGCGACATGACCGGCCCGACGGATTCTAAAAAAGCCGCCAAAGGCACAATTCGCGGGGACTTCGGCAAAGACGTTCAATGCAACATCCTTCACGCATCCGATTCGTGCGAAGCGGCTAAGGCAGAAGTTCTGCGTTTCTTCGCCAAGAGCGAATTATTCGGCGTGGAAGAAAAAAGCGGGCACTGCTGTTGCTGCTGCGGTTAAGAGAATAAGGCAGAGCGTTTCGATTTGTCGGCTTGCAAAACCGGCAATAATTTTTTGAGCGGCAGCGCGTTGACGACGTCCTCGCACCGCAGCCAGCCTTTGCGGGCGATGAGCACGCCGAGTTTAACGTGTTCTAATTGACTGGCGTGATGCGCGTCGGGATTGATCACGCATTTCACGCCCTTGTCCCGCGCCAGCTTCCACCAACGCCAATCCATGTCGAGGCGGTAAGGGTGTGCGTTAAGCTCAATCCATGTGCCTGTCGCAGCAGCGGCGTCAATGATTTTAGGAATGTTGATGGCATAGCTCGGCCTTTGCAAAAGCAGGCGTCCCGTCAAGTGTCCGAGCATCGTGACGTGCGGGTTCTCCATCGCGCGGATCACGCGGCGCGTCATGTCTTCTTCCGAGAGTGTGAAGCTACTGTGAACGGAAGCGACGACGTAATCGAGTTTGGACAAAACAGAATCGTCAAAATCCATCTTGCCGTCTTTGAGAATGTCGCACTCCGTGCCCGCGAGCAGCCTGCAAGCCGGTTTCTTGGCGTTATGCGCGCGGATTTTTTGAATCTGTTCCTCCAGTCGTTTTTCGTTTAGCCCATTGGCTTGGAAAGCCGCTTTGGAATGGTCGGCGATGCCGAGATATTCAAAGCCCAACTCCTCGGCGGTTTCGGCCATTTCTTCCAACGGACTTTTCCCGTCGCTGGCCGTCGTGTGCACATGAAAACAGCCGCGCATTTCCGTCCATTCCACAAGCCGAGGCAGAGCGTGTTCTCGCGCCGCTTCAATCTCGCCAAGATTCTCGCGCAGCTCCGGCGGGATATAATCCATGTCGAATTTTCCAAAAAGCTCCGCTTCGTCTTTGCACGGAACGAGCGTTTCCTCTCCTTTTTTTGAAACCTGAAAAAGCCCCCACTCGCTCATCTTCATATTTTGACGAATGGCCAGTTGCCGCATGGCAATGTTGTGCTCCTTGCTGCCCGTCAAATGATGAAGCGCGTAAGGAAACAGCTTATCGTCAACGACGCGCAAGTCGCATTGCAAGCCGTCATCCAGCAAAACGCTGGATTTCGTCTCGCCGTGATTCAACACGCGTTCCACGCCGTCCATTTTGACAAAAGCAGCCATGACGGCTTTCGGTTTTTTTGAAGAAGCGACAATGTCCGCGTCTTTGACGATTTCTTTGCCGCGTCGCAGACTGCCTCCGATGTTAACACGGACGACGTCGGGATGCTGGCGTAGTGTTTCGATGATTTCTTCCGCTTGCGCCAACGCTTCGACTCCGAGGTGTAAATTTTGGTAAGAGCGCATTTGCTCAATGCCCGCAAGAATGTTCTCGGCGGTTTTTTCTCCGAACCCGTCCAACGCGGCCACACGCCCGTCACCGCATGCCTTTTCCAACGCCTCAAAATTGGAGATGTGAAGTTGGTCGTAAAGAACCTTCACCTTCTTCGGGCCAAGGCCGGGAATATCCAACAAATCTAGCAACCCATCCGGCAGGGAAGCCTTCAGTTCCTCGTAATAAGGAAGCTCGCCGGTTTGAACCAGCGTCGTGATCTTCTCGCGCAAATGCTCGCCAATGCCCTTCAGCTTTTCCCATTTCCCCTCTGCAACAAGCTCGGCCAGATCATGCGGCCACGACTCAATCGTCCGCGCCGCATTCGCATAAGCGCGGCACTTGAAAGGATTCTCGCCTTTAATTTCAAGAATGAAGGCGATCTGGCGCAGAATCTCCGCAATCGAAGCGTTGTCCATGGTGTTAAATTAAATTAATGATTCACTAAAAGCAGTCTTTTTTACTCATTGACACAGATTGCAGTATGGAAGAAAAATGGCATCTATGGGGCTTAGGCAGCGAATTTATAGGATTATTTACGTGATTTTTTTGAGCTGCTTGAGCGTTTCTCCGCTTTTTTCTCAAGAACCTCAAATTGAGACATCGCGCCAATTTGAAACGGAAGAATCTTTGCGCAGATGGCGTCCCACGGAAGAAGATGAGGTTTCCGAAGAAGAGAAGAAAGAAAAGGAAAAGAAGGAAAAAGAAGGAATGGAATACGCGTCGCCTTCTCCGGGGGATGAAGACCTCGGCGTGCAAATGCTTCTCAAGCGGCGCGAGGAATATAAACCGCTCACACTCTTTGGCGACGCTTCTGCTTTTTACACCAGTAACGCCACATTAGTGAAGGACAACGCGCCCGGCGATTGGTTTTGGGTGGGGCGAGTCGGCGCGAGTTATCAGCCGAGGATTCTGCCGAATTTGCTCGGCGAGGCCACGGTGCAGCAGCAATTTTTCCGCTATGACGAATTTAAAAATCTCGATTTTGACAGCATGAATGTTGGAGGCGGATTAACTTATATCATCCAAGAATTTTGGGACATTGCCGTTTTTGGCCGCTACAATTTCAATCGGCTGACTTATGGACGGGACACCATCAACGGTGAGGAAGATGATGAGTTTTTCAAAAACCATACGATGACCTTTGGCTTGCAAAAAATCTTCCCTCTTGCCCGCGCTCATTATCTTTACATCGGTCATACCAGCCAACTCGCCATTTCCGAGCCTTCCGCTCTGCAACGCAACGATTACAGCTTATTTGCCGGTTACAATGTGAAGTTGACCCGCGACATTGAAGCGCAGGCGGGGTACCGCTTCGCTTATTTTGATTACAATTTTCGAGGGCGCGAAGACCTCAACCAGACTGCTAGTTTAGGAGCGACTTATAAGCCGATTGAATGGGTTTCGCTTTTCACCAGCTTGTCGGTGGGATTAAATAATTCCAATCAGCCTGCGAATGACTATAAAGTTTATAACGCTGGCGGAGGTTTCGGTGTGCAGGTGAAGTTTTAACCGACAGAACGTATGAAGCGTCTTTTTTTCATTTTAACCCTACTCACATCTACCTGCTTCCTTCTTCATGCAGGGTCGCTTAATAAAGCAGAAGTCACTGTTGTCGTTAATGATGTAAGACTTGCCGAACCTTCTTTAGGTGAACGCAAAGCCAAGGTTCAAGATGTCGTTCAAGGCAAAGCATCTCTGAACACAGGCGTTCAATCCCGCGCGGAGATGATGTTTGACGACAAGACTTTGGCGCGAATTGGCGCGAACACGAGTTTTTCTTTTGAGCAAGGCACGCGCAATATGGATTTGAAATACGGCACAATGTTGTTACAAGTGCCTAAGGATGCGGGAGGAGCGACGATTCGCACCGCGGCGGTCACGGCGGCTATCACGGGCACGACGATTTTGATCGAATACAACCCCGGTCATCATACAAAAGTCATTGTCCTAGAAGGAACATTGCGCCTTTATCTTAAAAATCAACTTGGCGAATCCGTGCTGATTCAACCCGGCCAGATGATTTTGCTCGACCCGAACGCCACGGTTTTGCCGGAGCCGGTGGACGTGGACATTAAAAGATTGGTGCTGACTTCGAGGCTGATTCAAGGTGTGGCGGAGGATGGGGGAGAAAATGACGGCGGAGCAGGCAACTTGGACCTTGATTTAGTAGATCGTCAGATTCTTTCTCAAGAAGATCAGAAAAGGGAGGGAGACCTCACGGAAACGAATCTTTTGATTCTCGGCGAAGGCCGCGACACGGTCATCGCCAATGATGAGCTATTGGCTGCCGTGGAACAAGCGGTTGAAAACAACCCCAATAACGGTCTTGGAAAATACGGCCCGCTCAATCTGATTCAGGGAACTTACACCATCAATAACACGACAACAATCGTTACCGACCCGACAATTACCACGGGCGGCGTTACCGACCGTGGATCGATGTATAATCCTGCCATTCAGGGTTCTACGTCTCGATATTTGTTCGGAAACACAAGCAGTTTTGATAAGGCCATTGATTTTGATATCACGAACAACACTTGGGGCGATCTTGCTTGTTTTAATTTCGGCCAACTGATCATTCAGGGCGTGCCGACGTTGAACACCGGCAACGGCGGCGCGCATTCGCTTGGATTTTGTTCGGAAACTTCTATCTCCACAGCCGGTTCGCCTTTTTCATGGGATTTGAACGGCATACGTTTAGGTATCGTTACAGAAGACGGGAACATCACGCTGAATGGAGGCTCTCTTTCGAGTCTTTTGCTTGGAGGAGGAGAGTTTTATACTTATGCGCGTGGCGCAGGGCGTAATCTTTCGATTTCTTCCCTCATCAACGCTGAAGGAGGCGATGTCAATGTCAACGCGGAGCAAGATATTAGCATTACTTCTTTTATTCAAAATGCGGACAGATTTGAAGCGGCGGCAGGGCGTAATTTTTCTCATAGCGTCATTCAAGCAAGGGAATTTGACATCAAAGCGGGCTTGGTTTTTCCTTCCACGGTGGTTGTGGATTCCAATCTGCAATTTCGAGGCGTCGGCCATTCCATCTTTGTGGAATCGACGGGCATTCAGTTGAACGGCACGCTGGATTATACGACAACCGTGCGCTCCGAATTCAACGCCGGTTCTCTTGGTTTGACGACGAGCGGCGCGATCACTGGTGCCAATAAATTCATTGCAACAGGTGCTTTAACGGCGAACGG
>JAZDII010000112.1:0-2078 GCA_043805085.1 bacterium | reverse complement strand
ACACGCCTTTCTGCTCTTCTGTTAATTCGCAGAAAGCGACTTGCTCAATTTTTGACGGCAAATCCTTGGCCACTTCCGATTTTGTGCGGCGAAGCACAAACGGGCGCACGCGCTGGCGCAACCGATTGAGAGCCTTTTCATCGTTTTGCTTGGCAATGGGAATTTCATAGCGATTTTTAAATTCCGCCGCCGGGCCGAGATAACCGGGCATGAGAAAATCAAAAATGGACCATAAATCGAGCAAAGAATTTTCCATCGGCGTGCCGGTGAGCACGAGCCTATTTTTCGCGTTGAGCGCCTTGGCGGCGTGCGCGTTTTGACTGGCGCGATTTTTAATGTTCTGCGCCTCATCCAGCACCACGGTATCAAATTCAAACTTCTGCAAATCAGCAATGTCCCGCCGCAATAAAGAGTAGGAAGTCACCACCATGTCCGTCTGTTTCACCTGATCCAGCAAGGCGCGGCGGCCAACGCCATGCAAAGCGAGAATAGATAAATCAGGCGTGAAGCGCGCTGCCTCCGCCATCCAATTCTGCACAATACTCGTCGGCCCGACGACAAGACTGGGCAGAGAACTCAATCCCTGCTTCTTGCGATAATCCAAATAAATCAGCGTCTGAATGGTTTTCCCAAGTCCCATTTCATCGGCCAAAATGCCGCCGAAACTATTGCGCGCAAGGTAATGCAGCCAGTTGACTCCCACCCTTTGATAAGCTCGCAAAGTGGCAACCGCGCTTTCCGTCAACGCCAACTCTTCGTAACGCTCCAAATTCGTCGCCGGTTGCCATGTGGAACGGGAAGAAATTTTCCATCCATTGCTTTCCAACACGCCTTGCAAATAAGCCGCGTAACGCTTGTTCATCTGCCAACCGCCGCTACCGTTCGCCTCCACCTGCGCGTCGAAAAGAGCTTCGTTAAACTGCTGAACGGAATCCGTCGGCAAAAGGGCGATGCGGCCATTCGCAAGACGATGATGACTCGCGCCGGTTTGAAGAAGCCTTTGAACCTCATCCCGGCTCAACGCGGATTTTCCATCGGCCTTGGCATATTGAACATCCAACGCCAACCAATCTTGACCGGAAGGATCAATGGCAATCTCGGGACAAATCCAATCGCATTTTTCCAAAAGACCGTCCATGCGCGGACTAAACACAATCTCCCACCTCGCCCGCCAACGCGGTAAAACATTGGAAAGAAACGCTCCCACCCTGTTTTCCGAAGACAAAGCGTAAAACTCCGTCTGACGCTGGCCGGGTTGAAATCCGACGGATAATATTCCTCGCTGAACGTTTTGCTCCGCTTCGCGGTCGCGGACAAAATAAACCAACGGATTTTTAGGATCAGGCGTCCAGCCGTTGTGCGAATGCTCCATCTTCCCCGGCAACCCCTGCAGCACATGCACCGTGGAACCGTAGACAGCCTCCACTTTGCAGCTTAACCCCGCAAGCGAGCCATCCAGCTCCACGCGAATCGTTGGCGATAATTTTTCAAACCGCAAACTTTGGCAGCGCGGCCCAAGAACGACTTTGATGGAACGTTCCAACTGCGGCAGCTCATTTTGAAAAAAGTGGCCGATGGCGCTGCGAGGCAACACCACGTCCCGCTGGCGCAGCAATTTATAAGCGGCGGGCAACTTGCCCAAAAGCTCTAAACGTCCGTCGGCCAACCGCCACGCGCTTTCAGGAGCATACAAACAAGTCCCCTTTCCATTGCTCCTCTGCTCAAAATGAAGATGCATGTCGCCATTGGGAAAAACTTCAATGTGCAACTCGGAAGGCTCGGAAGAAGAAGCGACCTGCAAACGCTCCTTCCTTCCCAACATCACACGCTCATGGCCGATCAAGCATTCTAAAAACTCTGTAAAACGGCTCTTGTCCAAAAGCCACATGCCGGGCGTCTCGCCACCGCAGATTTGCTCGACCATGGAAAGAATGCGATTGTCGGCCTCATAAACGGAATAAACCGTTTCCTTCGACACCGCATCCAAGGGCGTCGGAGGTTGACCGTCCACCAACGCTTCTAAAATAACCCTTATACGCTCGCCATCCCACGCATTCGCCAAATCAACCGGCAAGAGA
>JAZDII010000111.1:0-7220 GCA_043805085.1 bacterium | reverse complement strand
AAAAGCTATTGTGAAAAAGAATAAGGAATCCACTCCCTCACCTACAACTGTTGAAAAAACAAAACGTTTCGCTAAAGCAAATCCTCTTGCGCCACCTTCACTAAATTTCATTTTCGAGAGAATGACACTATTTGCAAATTCCCCGCAAAAATAGGCCGTAAGGCTGGCTATGACTACGCGAGGCATTTGTCCTAGGATCGCGTGGTAACTAGCCTGATTGTTCCAAAACAATGGGTAAGGCCATATGTCGATAACCCAATAAAAAGCCGCGGCAAAAATTTGCATGGCCAAGCCCGTCCAAATAATCATGCGTGAACGGTTGTAACCGTAAACTTCTGTCAACAAATCGTTAAAAATATACGTGATGGGGAAAGTTAATATAGCGCCGGTAAATACAAAAGGTCCGATTGATATAAGTTTTGAACACATGGATGGAGTAAGAACTAGGACAGCAACAAAAATACCTGTCCAAATGGGGAGCAAACGCCCTACGGCTGCGGTTTCATGTCGTTTTTGCATAATTCGTTCCTACTAAAACTATTTCATCAACACAAGTTTTATTGGCGTCTTCTAAAACCTAAATCTTACTCGTTACCTCTCTACCTTTTTGCTTCTCATTTTCGATGACAAAAAATTCCCTTGCCAAATTTTTAATTTAAACATATGTTTCAAACAAACGATTGTATGAAATGGCATGGTTAAAGCGTTAATTCCTCATAAAAAGAAAGTTACGGTAAATCCAAGAGAACGGATTTTAAACGCCGCTGAGGAATTATTCGCTCAACGCGGCTTTGAAGCCACTTCCATGCGCGCCTTAACCAACGCGGCAAAGGTCAACCTCGCCTCGGTTAATTATTATTTCGGTTCCAAAAACAAGCTCATCACCCAAGTGCTCGACCGAGGTTTGCGCGAGCTCAATACCGAGCGTTTGAAACGGCTCGACGCTTTGGAAAAAGAAACTCCCCCGCCGACGTTGGAAAAAATCCTTGAAGCTCTTTTTCTCCCCGCTTTCCAGCTTTTTGAAGACCCTCATAAAGTTTTCTTTCTTCGCATTCTTTGCCGCGCTCATTATGAATCTAAAAACTTCGCCCGCGCGTTGATTGAGAAAGAATGGGGGCCCATCAGCCAACGTTTTTGCACCGCCATGAAACGCTCTCTCCCCGACACGCCCGATAAGGAGCTTTACTGGCGGCTGCACTTTGCCGTCGGTTCCATGATTCACGCTTTAAGCGAACGACAAACTCTTAACGCCGCCACCGGCAGCTTGCGCCAGCCGGAGGACTATCAACGCATCATCGAACGCCTCATCGCCTTCAGCGCGGCGGGCATCCGCCTCATCGCCAATCACGGAGGCGCAAAGTGAACAGACTGCTCCTTCTCGGCATGGGATGCTTTCTCATAAGTTGCGCCACGACTTCCACCAACTCAACCTCTGACACGCTCGCTTCCGAACGAAGAGCATCCCAATCCGCTTCTGATTCCACTCCGACAAGTTGGTTAACCGAATTCCACGACCCCGCGCTCGAACAAATAGTTTCGGAAACGCTCTCCTATCAGCATGATTTAAAATCCGCCGCGCCGATTCTTGCCGCGCTCGAAAAGCCCGCTCCTTTTTCCATCGCCGCGCAGGAAAGTCGGTGGCTTCCCTGCTCATTTTTGATGACCGGTTCTGATTCATTTCCATCCGACTCGCCATTGAATTCATGGGAACGGGAAATATGGACTCGTTTGCTTTGGGAAACGCCTTTTTCCGCCAGCGACGCCCAAGCGGCGCGGCTTTCCATAGCGGCGCAAACAGCTAAAAGCTGGTTTGAGGCTGTGGAAGCGAAGCTTCAGCTTCAACTAGCCGATGAAATGCTGCAAAACGCCTCCAAAGAAACTCAATCTGCTTTGGAACGTTTCCGAAGCGGCTTGGACTCTGCCACGCATGTTCACATGGCGCGTTCGCGCTACAACGACAGAACCATCCTCGTCGAACGCGCGTTGATGAATTACCGGCAAACCGCTCTCAATCTGGAAACGCTTCTTGGAAGACCTCCCACCGCAGAACTGGAAGCAGCAGCCAGTCTGCCCGTTTCTAATGCTTCTTTACCACTTGAACCGTCTCTTTCCACAGACGGACAAAAAGTGGAGGAAGCGTTGGCGCAGGAAAAATTTTTCGCTCAACGCGAATTGAATTTCAAAGCGGCGGCAGAATCTTCATGGGCAGCCTACGAGCAAACGTTGGAAAGTTATAAAAAGGGCTTGGCGAGCTTCTTTAACGTGCTGAAATCCCATCAAGACGCCCTCGCCGTAAAAAGCGATTGGTTGGCGTCCCAACGTGAACACCTGGAGAATAGAGTGAATGCTTACTTAGCTTCCAATCATCCCCAAGCCGTCCCGTCTCCAAAACTGGAAACACAACCCGTGGAATCCTCCAACAAATGAAATCATCTCCAGAAACACCGCGTCTTTTTAATCTTACAACTGTTGTGGTGAGCGCGGCCATGGCATGCGCCTTTTTATTAGTCGCCCTCAAAATGTGCGGTGCCTCCCCTACATCCTCTCTCATGGCGGCGCCAGTCCGCTCGGTTCAGAAAAAAGATGTCACGCTAAAAGTCTCCACACGCGGTGTTGCTCAAGCGAGCCGAGGCGCCGCCCTTGTGGCGGAAATTACCGGCAGAGTGGCAAGCCTTTCACCTTCTTTGGAAGAGGGCGGTTTCTTTGAAAAAGACGATGTTTTGATTCAACTCGACTCGCGCGATTACGAGCTGGCGGAAATCAAAGCCAAAGCGGAGCTTGCTCAAGCAGAAGCCGTGCTATCGCGCGAAGAAGCAGAATCTGAACAGGCCGGAAAAGATTGGAAAAAAATCGGCGAAGGAGAAGCTCCTCCCCTCGTCATGCGCGCCCCTCAACTGGAAGCCGCCAAAGCCGCTCTGGCAGCCGCTCAAGGAGCTTTTCAAAAAGCGCGCAATGACAGCGACCGCGCCATCATCCGCGCGCCTTTTGCAGGGCGCGTGAAGACGAAGAAAGTCGCCCCCGGCCAATACGTCGCCGTGGGAACGACACTTGCGGAAATTGACCCTGTTGATTACGCGGAAATTCAACTGCCCTTGTCCGACGACCAACTCTCCTTCCTCAACCTGCCCATGGGTTACCTGGGCGATTCTATGTTGGAAGTGGGGCCGACGGTCACCCTTCGCGCCACGTTCGCCGGCAAAGAGCATTTTTGGCAAGGCCGCATCGTGCGCACGGAAGGAACCCCCTCGCCTGCGAACCGTTTATTCTACGTCGTGGCGCGCGTAGAAAACCCGTACGACCGCGTGAACAAAACGGCGCCCTTGCTGGCGGGAATGTCCGTGGAAGCAGACATTTCAGGCAAAACGCTGAAAGACGTTGCAGAACTTCCGAGGACCGCCTTGCAAGAAAAAGATATAATCTACGTTGTGGACGCGGAAAATAAAGTGCAGGCGCGTCATATTCAAATCGTCGCAATCAAAGCGGACGCGCTCTTCGTCCAAAGCGGCTTAGAAGAAGGTGAGCGCGTTATCATCGCGCCCATGAACCAACAAATCGTCGGGGAAACCATTCAACCCCAAGAAGAACATGGGCAGCCTCTTTTTGATGAAGAATCGCTTCCGCCAAACAGCCTAGAAGAAGGCGAGCGCGTCATCGGCGACGTCGCGCGACCCCCCAAAAAAGCATGCTCGTTGCCTCTTTTTGACGAACCGGTTTCTCAACAATAAACCAAGATGAACTCCTTTGTTAAATTTTTCATTAAACCGCAGGATAAAATCTTGCTATCTAACTAAAACCCCCCATATATACACCTCCATGAACTACCGCCTCTTTGCCGCATTAGGAGCCATTGCGTGCTTGTTGACTACACACGCGCTGGCACAAGCTACCTCGCTGGAAAAATCTTCTTCTGCTTCTTCGGAAACAACCACGACCACCGTGCGAACAAGTTCTTCTTCGGATGATGCCAATCTTTCCTCCTCGCAGTCAGGGTATTCCACAGGCACAGGCTCATCCACGGCTATGACCACCTTGCACTCCAACTCCTCATCGGATCAAGGACTGGCTTCAGACGAATACTTCGGCGGCAAACGCGCAAAAGAAGAAAGCACAACCACAAAACGCGTTGTTGAATATGACGAAATGGAAACCGCCACCCCCGAACAACGCTACAGAATCGGACAAAGTGTGATGCTCTTTGCCGGTCTTAACCTTGCTCAAATGGGGAACTTGAACATTAAAGAAAAAATCACAGGCGGTAATTTTAACGAGGACTTCGACCAGCAACAACGCTTCGGCCCTGTCGGCGGTTTAAGATGGGGCTACACTTGGGGGGCTCTTGACGGCGTTATTGATCCCACCAGCGCAGCCAATACGTTCTCCGTTGAAAGAGGAAAGAAGTATGTGAACGGAGATTTTAAATGCATGCCGGCAGTGGATTTGGAATTCCTTTACATGAACCTCAACGCCCTTAAGGGCACAAAAAACAACGCGTTCACAACAGGCGTCAAGGGAACGGAAACGTTCAATCTCACCTCTTACATACTCTCTGCAAATCCCATGTTGAAAATGCAACTTGGCATGGTCCGTCCTTACTTTGGAGCCGGCTTTGGCGGCGCATATTTGAAAGCGAGTGACATGAGGATAACCTTGCCGGGCATCAGCACTTCAGACGCCAGCAAAAGCGACAGCGATATTGCCATGGTTTGCCAAGGATTTGTAGGAACTGAAATTTTCATAGCAGAAGGGTTCGCTCTAACAACCGAATATAAATATTTGCACATCATTGATCCGGTTTTTGACACAAGCATTGCCGAAACAAAACTCAAAAACTTCGGTAACCACATCATGACTGTGGGTGCGCGATTCTATTACTAATCTGCTTCCGTTTTCTTTCGACAAGAAAGCCGCGTGAAACCACGCGGCTTTTTTTGTGAACCAAATCAATCCGCTTGCTCCTCGCAGCGACAGCTCCACAAGCTCATCTTATCATGTCGGCACAACAACAGCCCCGCCAAAGCAAACCCCAAATAAACGCCTGTGTTGACAACCACTTGCGCGCTCTGCTCCGTCGGCAAAAGCATCATGCCGAATCCGATGGAAACAAGCAATAAAGAGGCGGCAAGAAAAGCGCACCGCGTTCTTAATCCTAAAATTAACGCCAGCCCAATGAGAACTTCCGCATAACCGAAACCATGAAGGTAGGGGGCAAGGAGAAGCTTCGGTAAAAAAGTTTGCGAGGCGAAATTCTCGATCTGTTTTGCGGCAAACTCATTGTGGTAATGTTGAAAACTATATCCTCCCGCCGCGACTGCGAACTTAGCTAGTCCGGCGGTAAGAAGTCTTAATCCAAGAAAAAGGCGAATAAAAATCATTGCCCACGTTTCCGCGCTCCAAGTGCAAGGGCATTGGAACGCGCAATTTTTAGGCTGGCTGCAATTTATTTCATTCATGAAAAAGATGCGAAACCTTTTTACGTTTTTGTCAAGGATTATCTTTGATAAAGAGGAAGCAAGACGCTGGCTAACGGAACGAAATGGACAAAGAAAAGGGCAATAAGACCCATAAAAAAAAGATAACCAATCATAAAAAGCTGGTTTTTTTTGTTGGTTGGGCCGGCCACCCCTGTTTTTTCAACAGCGATGCATGTTCCTGTAACGTAGTGACCCGCAAATAAATTGCCGACGGAAGCCCCGCTGACTTGAAGGGCGACAAAAAAGGCCCCAGAAATGCCTAAACTTTGCCCAACGTCATGTTGAAAAGGAGAAAAGATAAGATCGCTATAAAGACTAACAAAAGCAAAATGTGAACCGCCCGCCGCTAAAAACGGCGTCAAAAAAGGCATGATCCACTGGCTGATCGACATACTGCTAATCCATTGTGCGATCGACGCGAACATGCCCGGCCATCCGGAATGATTAACGTTAGAGTTAATATAGATGCAAATAATGGACATGGTTAAAGGCATATTAAGAACGGCGTGAGAAGCAGGCATCGTCATGCGCTGACCAAAATAATCTCCCGCCCCTCTAAAACGATGCATGAACATGGTGACGACCGCGACGGACACTAAAAGCAGGCAGTGAAACATGAAAAGCGGTTGAAAGGTAAAGTTAATGTCCGTGCCCATAAAATTGGGTTTCTGGACATAGTAGGGCTGTAAAAGTGCTTGAACGGGGCTATCGGGCAATCGGCTGATAATGATAAGCGTTACCAACAAAACGTAGGGAAACCACGGCATCCACGACGGCATAGGCGTGAGGGGAGGCGGCGGTTGGTAAGGCCCCGCCGACCACGCTCTTTGCCATTGCGGAATAGGCAAGAAATCCCATTTATCCGGCGGCGTAAGGAAGCCGGTGCGTAAAGCGGTCATCACAACAGCCATACCCACCAATCCTCCAATACGCGAAGGAAATTCCGGCCCGACAAAAACGGCCGCAAGGATATAAGGAACCACAAAAGCCAAACCGCAAAAAAGGGCAAAAGGCGCGGCGGAAAGCCCCTCCGTCCATGTCTGTTGACGCCCAAAAAAACGCGTCATCATCATGATCATCAAAAGCGGCATAAAAACGCCTACGACGCCATGAACCACGCTCACTTGCGCGCCAATAAAATGAAGGTATCGCTCAAAATCCATACCGGAAGCGTTGAGCCACGACGCGAATTGCGGTTGCTGCTCCAGTCCCTTGGCCACGCCGAAAAGAATCGGCGCGCCGCCTGCGCTAAACGCGCTTGCCACAACTGTTCCCATCACGCCCAACATGACGGCGCAAGCTGGGGGAAAACCAATGCCGATCAAAATCGTGGCGCAAACACCGCTCGTGGCGGCAAATCCCAGCACACTTTCCAAGCACCCCTCAAAAAGCCATGCCACGAAAATGGCTTGAATCCGTCTGTCGGGACTAATATGCGAAAAGGCGGGGCGCATAGCATTGGTGACACCGCTGCCACGCATGACTTCCACAAAAAAAATGACGCTGATAATTAATATAATAAGCTGCACGCTAAGGAGCACGCCTTGCACGCAAGAAGCAATAATGCTTAAAATGGACATGCGCCACACCACAAGAGCCAAGAACGCCGTCAACCCCAACCCTATCGGCATGCTGTGGAATTGCTGCCAAACGAGGACGTAACCGAGGTAAAATAAAAGCCCGATGGGGATTAAAGCAATAATGGCAAGGATCGTGACACCGTTCATAAAAATTCTTAAAACAAATCAA
>JAZDII010000110.1:0-13022 GCA_043805085.1 bacterium | reverse complement strand
GATTTTATCAAGAACCGTATTGGCCGAAGAAATTGAAAAGCTGACGGAGCCTTTGCGCGACGTCTTCAGTGCGCTCTTTTTTGTTTCAATGGGCATGCTCATCGTGCCGGGCGACTTAGCCGCCTCATGGAGCGTGATTTTAGCGTTGAGTGCGCTGGTTATGGTTGGAAAACTTTTCTCCTGCTGGACAGGTTTTGTGCTAGCCGGCCAAAGGGCCAGCGTCAGCCTGCGCGCATCGTTGCCTAAAACTCACATCGGCGAGTTTAGTTTTGTCATTGCCGCTTTAGGCGCATCTTTGCAAGTGACGGATGCGCGGCTTAAGGCCGTGGCATCTGGGGTCGCCTGCGTCAGCATTCTTGCAACTCCGTTCTTAAACACCCACGCCAACAAGGTGATTGGCTTTTTTCAAACTAAATGCCCGCGAGAGATTAGGGATTTTGCTCAACTTTATCACAACTGGCTTGAACTCTTTCACTTTGGCGTGAGAAAAAATGTTTTTCTGCGAATGGCGTTTCGCCCGCTTCTGCGCGTCGTCGTCAATTTTTTCTTGTTCAACGCCATTCTCGTAGCAGGCTCTTTCGCCTTGCGCAACATGCCCTTGCCGCTCCAATGGCAAATGTGGAACCCGTGGCTGCACGGCCTTTTTCTCGTTGTTTTAGCGGCCCTCGGCATTCCCTTTTTAGTGGATATTCTGCGCAACTTAGACGTGATGGTGTTGCTGATTTTGGAAACAGTCTTTAATCGGCCCGCCTTCCGCCGCATCTTTCAAGGAGCGTTCCGCGAATTTTTGAATCACATCTTGCGATTCTTCGTTTTCCTGCTCTTTGGATTCGTTTTTCTTCTAGTTTCCGCGCCTTATCTGCCGTCAGCCGTCGGCTTTGTTTTGTTCCTGATCGCGTCAGGCGTGTTGGCCATTGCGCTCTGGCGGCGGGCGATCCGTTTGCACAGCCGCATGGAAGGCGCGGTGTTAAGATCCATGGTGGATCAAAGCCGCGCCGCGCTGACGGAAAGCTTAGAAGAGGCTTTGGAACATTCCACCGTGCACAATCCTTGGCCCGTGATATTGGAAGAAATCAGCGTCGCGCCCCGGTCGCGGTCGGTCGGGCTAAAAATCAAAGACCTTAACTTGCGCAATCTCACAGGCGCAACGATTATCGCCGTGAGCCGCGGCAGCGTCTCCGTTCAAGAATCCCTGCCGGACATTCCCCTCTTTCCACACGACAAGCTTTTGCTCTTCGGAGAGAAAGATCAGATTGAAGCCGCGGAACGGCACATCAACCAATCCGGTGCGCATGGGCGCGGAGCGGCTTCCTCCACAGCTCACGCGCTGCAAAAAATCCTCGTGCCGCGAGCGTCGGACTTTGTCGGCCTTTCTTTGAGGGAAACGCGCCTGCCTCAAAACTACGGCGTCACTGTTTTGGGCATTCAAAGGAAAGATAAAAAAGTGATCGGGCCGCGAGCGGAAGAAATCATCGAAGCGGAAGATTTGCTCTTTGTCATGGGCGCGCCGCGCATGATCCAGCAGCTTAAGGAAAAACTGTCTTCGCCTTCCTAAAACGCCGGCCCGCTCCGCGGCGTCAAGCATGTTTCCGCCTCGGCGGAGACACCGGCTTCGCGCGCATCGGCGGAGCGAGCCTCAAAAAAACTAAGCGACAAGATACAACAAGTTTTCCTCAAGCTGCGCATCTTCCCCTTGAACTATCTTTTGTAAATACGTCTGCAATGTGCCTAAATCCTTAAGGACCGCCGCGTAAACTTGGCTGCTCCACGACGGCCACTCGGATGACTCCCCAGAGTCCGAGGCAAAAATTCTAAGATACTCCCCAAGGCGCTGAATATAATCCAGCTTTTGGGCGACGGTTTCAGGGCGCGTCTTCTTCCAGCTATAAAGCTGAAAGGATTTCAAGAGTCTTTGTTTTCCATTTTCTAAAACAGAAGGAGAAAGCAGGGCGGTTTGGTAGTGTTTCGTCTTCATGTTTACGAAATGAGAGATAGGCTTTTTTCGTCAAGCGATTCGTTGAAAAAATCAAAGTGCCTTGAACCTGTGAAAGTTTTGAGCCACACTACAGCCTTTGTGAAGTGTGTTGATTCCCCTTTTTCATTGCCAATGCGCCGCTTTGCTGCGGCTTTTGCAGCCGTTTTAGCTGCCAGCGTTTTTTTCTCCGGTTGCGGCGGCAAAAGGCAGGAAGCGCCTTTGGGCGAGTGCGCGCAAGCAATCTGGCAGACAGGCCGCATCACTAAAGAATCGCCGGAATGGCGGGATAAAAAGGGGCCTGTCTACATCACGCCGCGCGCGGAAGGGCGGGCGTTAATGGAAGGCATGTGGGTAAAAGGAGGGCGCGCGCCCTTGGAAAAAGCCATTCTCAAAGCCTATAAAAAAGTCGGCGCAAAGCGTGACCAAGTAGATTGGTTGGAAATAGACGTTGCCGGTGAAAGCAAGCCGGTTTCATGGAAAGAAATCAAGAAGTGGGATCGCGGCGTGCTAGGCTTGGAAATTCGTTACAAAGGGAAAACTGCGCGTTATGCGCCAAGTTATATGATCCGCTCCAATCGCAGATTCCACCGCGTTCGCCAACTTTTTCGAAAAGAACGCGACATCAACGAAACTGACGCCGCGAAAGCGGAGCAATACGCTTTATTCCCCGCCGATCAATTGCTCGTCAATGTCAAAACCGGCGAGGTTGTTCCAATGGAACGCGGCAATCGGACGGTTCGTTTGGAAGAAGTCACGCGCGAATCCGTTGCCAAAGCAAAAGATTTAGCAGTCCAATGGCTCGTCAATAATATACATGAAGACGGCGGGCTAACTTATAAATATTGGCCGAGCCGAGGCAAAAAAAGCAAAAGCAACAATGCGTTGCGACAATGGATGGCAACGGGAGCATTGTGCCGCGCCGCCAAGCAAGCTAATGATCCGCGCTTGCAAGAGCTGGCGTCGCAAAACATCCGCTACAACCTCGAACATTTTTATAAAGAAGAAGGCGATTACGGCCTGATTGAGAGAGGGGGAAAAGTGAAGCTCGGCGCACTGGCCCTGGCGGCTATGGCGTTGATGGAGCATCCTCAACGCGAGCAATGGAAGCGCGAAGAAGAAAAGTTACTCAAGCTC
The DNA here is from genome assembly GCA_043805085.1 of bacterium. Taxonomy (GTDB): domain Bacteria; phylum Verrucomicrobiota; class Verrucomicrobiia; order Methylacidiphilales; family Verrucolacustridaceae; genus JAZDII01. The sequence goes on along the minus strand of JAZDII010000110.1, from coordinate 9,913 downwards.
ATCAACGCCATGTGGCGGCCCGACGGCTCGTTTAAAACGTTCTACAAACCTCTCGGAATGGGCGCTTGCCAAAATTTTTATCCCGGCGAAGCCTTGCTGCTCTGGGCCAAGCTTTATCAGGAAAAGAAGGACGCCAGACTCAAAGAACGCTTTATGAAAAGCTTTGCATTCTACCAAGAATGGCACCGCAAGCAGCGCAACCCCGCCTTTGTGCCTTGGCACACTCAAGCGTATTATTTGATGTGGAAAGCAACGAAATCCCCCGCGCTGAAAGATTTCATTTTTGAAATGAACGACTGGCTTCTCGCCATGCAACAATGGAAAAAAGACGTTCCTTACGCCGATATGTGGGGACGGTTTTACGCGCCGGAAAGGAATTACGGCCCGCCGCACGCTTCTTCCACGGGCGTTTATTTGGAGGGATTGGCGGACGCATGGAAGCTGGCAAAGGAAACAGGCGACGCCCGCCGCGCGGAAATTTACCGCACGGTGATCGTCAGAGGCTTGCGCAGCGTTTTGCAGTTTCAATTTTCGGACGACACGGACATGTTTTACATCCGCAAGGCGAAGCGGCCTCATGTCCTCGGCGGCATTCGCACGACGGAATACGACAACGTCATCCGCTGCGACAATGTGCAGCATAATTTAGTCGCCATGCTCAAAATACTGGACGCTTTTGAAGAGAAAGATTTTCAAAATACCGATGAAACTTTTGAACCCTCTTGGAACGACGAACCGTCTGCCGATGTCATCAAAAGCTATGACGCAAGATGAGAAAAATATCAGCGTCGGCGAAGCCTCTTTTTTAGAACGGCGCGGCAAGAAGATTGCATGGGCAGTCCTTGGCGCGCTTTTCCTCCTCGTCTCCCTTCTTATCATCGTCCTAGAAACCAAACCCGACCCTTTGGGGCTCAACATCGGCTACATCGGCTTTGCATCTTACCGGATCACCATGGACCGCGCCCACGACATCCTCTTTTTCGCCTGTTTTCTGGCGTGCGCGGCATCGGCCGTTTATTTTTTACCGCTTCTATCTAGGCAAAAGCCTGTCCTCCTCTTCTCCATCCAAGCGGCGGCTTTGGCGGGATTGATGCTCTTTTCCGGATTCACTTATTTCTATATTTTCCGAGGCGTTTGCCAGAGGGATTTTTTAAAAAATTGGGATCTCTATCATTATTTTTTAGGCCCGAAATATTTTAACGAACTGGGTTACACCGGCATCTATGGCACATCCTTGGCCGCTACGCAGGAAATGGGACTGCGTTTGCCGGGCGGCTATGCCACTGATTTAGACAATTACAGCGTTGCCACGGTAGAGGAAGCCATGCAGCGATTTAATTTCAAAAATAACTTCACGCCGGAGCGGTGGGATCAATTTAAACAAGAGCTCCACTTTTTTTACTCCACCCACGGACGCCGCGTTTTCGGCAGAATGTGCAACGATCACGGTTACAACGGCTCGCCCGGCCACACGGTCTTCGCGCAATTTTGGGCCAATCTCATTCCTGTGAATTATCGCAACATGACGCTGGTGTCTCTGATCGACATTGCCCTGCTCTTCGCCGCGTTTGCTCTAGTCTGCCACAGCTTTGGCTGGCGATTGGGCGCGCTCTTTTTCATCTTCTACTGCGTCAATTTTACCAACCGCTACGACCCCGTGGGCGGCTCGTTCATGCGTTACGCATGGATAGCCGCGCTCGTTGCAGGCGTGTGCATGCTTAAATTAAAAAAGCCTTCTCTTGGCGGCGCCCTCATCGGCCTTTCCGCCATGTTGAACATTTTTCCCGTCGTCTTTGCGGGCGGCATCGGCGTTAAAATGATTTTCCAATTCTTGAAAGAAAAACGTTTTGCGCGCGAGCATCTCCGCTTTGTCGGCGGCTTTCTTGCGGCCTGCGCGCTCGTCTTCCTCCTCACTCTAACCTTGCGCGGCGGTCACGGGCTGAAAACTTGGCGCGATTTCCTTCATAAAATGAGCATTCACAGCAGCAGGCTCACCCAAGACCGCATCGGCTTCCCTTACCTTTTTGTTTATCACGGCGAAATCACGCCGGAAGATTCTCAAGTTTCTTACCGACAAAAACAGAGAGAACTGGACGCCATGAAACCATTTTTCTGGGCGATTGTCGGCGGCGTCCTCGTTTTGACGGCCCTCGCCGCTTCCAAACTAGACGACGCCACAGCAAGCGTGTTGGTCGGCGTCATGACCATCTTTCTCATCTTCAGCCTTGTCCGCTACTACTACGCAGTGGCCGCCCTGCTCATGCTCCTGTGGCACGGTCAGCTTAAAAAACGAGGCGGCTTTATCGGAGTGGTTTTACTTTTCCTCATGATGGCCATCGCATTCTACGCATGGCAAAAAACCGGCTACCGCAAATTCGTCCATAACACCGTCATGTCCTTCTCCCTAGCCGTCTGCTTGGCCTACACACTAGGCTACTTCGCCTACACTCAAAAATTGTTTCATCCCCTCATCCAAAAATGGCGCGGTAAATATCTCAAATAGGAGCATCCGCCCCGACGGTTGTCTCTTCCCATGCGTCAGCATCTCTACGAAGTTCATCCAGCTTAGCGCGCGCCCGCTCAAGCGCCGTCTTGGCCCAAAAGCAAGCGAAACCGGCGGATGAGCGGATTCTACCGCCTTTAAATGAGGACACTACCGCAACTTTTGCCCTATCTTAATCGTCCAAAATTACTGCATCGGCCTTGCCACAAGAATGCCGGCGTGAGATTTGAAATCCTTCAAATAATCCGAAAGCCGCTTATCAATCACCACCTTCTTGTAATTCGACGAAGCGTGCATAAAATGCAAAACGCCTTTTTCATCACGCAACGCCAAGCCCACATGCGAACAAAACGCCCCGTTGTCGCGCGCCGTGATGCCGATAACGTCGCCGTTGCGCAATTGAGGCTCCATAGCCGCCACACGATTCTTGGGAACATGATAAACTGGCAACGCAGAAATGCGTTTCTCATGAACCGCCATCGCCTTCAAAAGAGAAGGATTGGCCTTCAAATAGCGGTATTGCTTCCAACCGTTTGTCATCTCGCGGCATTGCTTATAAAGACGCTCGCCGCCAAGCTCTCTGGAGAAATCCTTCACCATGCCGCCCGCCGCGTTATCAAACAACCAATCGGCTAAATAATGCAAACGGGAGAGATAGCTGCCGTCGCAAAAACCGCCGCGGTAACGGTCAAGCTCAATATAAGCCAGCAGTATTTCCGGAGTGTGACACTGGGGCGGTAACTCCAGCATGCGCGCAAAAGCCAAAGAAACTTCAAAAAACGTCCAACAATCCAACCCGTGAAGATTCACCGAAGGCGCTTCGATTTTATCGTCAACCTCCAGCGTGAAACCTTTGTAAGGCGTGCCGACCAATGCTTTGCCCACCGTCGCCACGCGCTCGCCTAACTCCAATTTGTTCCAATTTTCCTTATGAGCGCGCGTGACGAGCCGGTTAAAAACCTCAACACCTTGGAATCGGACAGGAAAAGGCAAAGTCGGCGCCTCCCGCCGTGCCCATGTCACCTCCTCCTCCGCGTCTTGCGCCCAAGCAAGCGTGCCAAAACTCAAAAAAACTAATGCCAATAAAAAACGCACGCGCCAAGTTTATCAAACCCAGATTGAAAAACAAGGCGCGGAAAAAGCTGGTTCCTTTATGCGATAAAGCATGCTATTTTATTCACATAATAAAGAAAGGTTTGTTATGCAAAGAATTCAGCCTCTCGACCCTCAAACTGCTTCCGGAAAAACCAAAGAACTTTTGGACAAAGTTCAGAAAAAATTCGGCAAAATCCCCAACATCATGCGCACGATGGCGCAATCGCCCGCCGTATTGGACTCCTACCTCTCCTTCAGCGGCGCAATAAGCGCAGGCTCATTGTCGCCTAAACTGCGCGAACAAATTTCCCTCGCCGTCGCGCAAATCAACCATTGTGACTACTGCCTCGCCGCCCACTCGCTCATCGGAAAAACAACCGGCTTGAACGAACAAGAAATTCTCGACGCGCGCCGAGGCAAAGCTGCCGACGCCAAAACAGCCGCCGCTCTGAAATTCGCCGTGCAACTCGCGGAACAACGCGGCTGCGCTGCCAATGAAGACATTCAGCGTCTCCGCCAAGCCGGTCACAGTGATGGCGAAATCATGGAACTCGTCGCCGTCGTCGCGCTGAACATTTTCACCAACTACATCAACCACGTTGCGGAAACAGAAGTGGACTTTCCAAAAGCTCCCGCGCTTTAAATTAAGCGCGAGACTAAAGCCAGAGCCAACACGAGCAGGCCCAACGCCAAGCAAATCACGAGAGCCAAGACGGGCGGCCTCTTCCACCAAGGCTGACAGCGCGCCGTCGCGCAAGCGGCTAAAATCGCCGGCTTCAAATCGGCGGGTGTTTTAGCCTCTCGCAACTTGCCGCGAACAACCTCGTCCCATGCGCGCTCGGACTCCAGCCAAGCGGCCAATTCAGGATCGCGCTGCGCTTGTTCAAGGGCTTCTTGAAAAAAACGTTGTTCCGCCGCGTGCCCGTCAGGACGGTAGATTTGAAGAATGCGTTTAGCTTCGCTGCTATTCATTTTGCTTCTCCTCTAATTGTTTTGTCTCCCTCAAAAAAAGACGCCGCAGTTGTTGTTTGCCCCGCGCGAGACGAGACATTACGGTGCCGACGGGTATTTTCAAAATCTGCGCGATTTCTTTATAAGAATAATCTTCCAAATAAAAAAGAGCTAAAGGAGCGCGATACGTTTCCTCCACTTCCTTCAAACATCGCATCGCGGAAGAACCGTCCATAGCGTTCACCGCGTCGAACGAAGGAGCCGGCAACTCCTGATTAAGCATGCTGATCTCTTCATGGAAAAATTTATTTTCCCGCCGTCTTGCTCCAATAAATTCCCGATGCAAAACCGTGAACAACCACGCCTTGGCTTTTTCTCCGTCGCGCAATTGATGACCTCTGGACGCCCATAAATAAAAGGCTTGCTGGGTTAAATCGCAAGCCTCCGCCTCATTCCGCGCGAGGCTTAATGCAAACCGGTAAAGCGATTGATAATGCGCTTCGACAATTTCCTCGAAGTTCGGCTTGCCCTTTGGAACAAGAGCCGCTTGATCCTCGCCTCCCGCAAGAAATGGCCATTTCACCCCGATGCCGCCAGTTCACTTCTTATAAAGCGGCAGGGGCGTATAACGATTATGCAACAACTTGTGCGCTTTTTCGCTTAACGGCTTGCCGAGGAAATCGGCATAAACGCGCTGCACCTCCGGATTTTCGTGCGAGCAGCGTTGCTTTTGATTTTCATCATCTTGATAAAGACCCGCAATACGCTTGACGCGCGCCTTGTCGCTCACGCCATAAGGTTGCCCGCCGCCGGCAATACAACCGCCAGGGCAAGCCATCACCTCGATGAAATGATAAGGCATTTCTTTGCCGTTCTCTTTTGCCTCGCGCACGCGCTCCAACACGGTTTGCACATTGCTTAATCCATGAGCAACAGCAACGCGCACCTTTGTGCCTTGGATATCCACCTCGGCCTCTTTAATGCCCTTCAACCCGCGCACGCTCTCAAACTCCACCTTGGGCAAACGTTGGCCGGTGACAAAGGAATACGCCGAACGCAACGCCGCTTCCATCACACCGCCCGTAGCGCCGAAAATCACGCCCGCGCCCGCGTAATTGCCAAGAATGGAATCTGCTTCTTCATCCGGCAACCGCAGAAAATCAACGCCCGATTGCTTGATCATCCGCGCCAACTCGCGCGTGGTGATGGACACATCCACGTCCTTGTAGCCGGACGCAAACATCTCTTGCGTGCGCGAAAGCTCATACTTCTTCGCCGTGCAAGGCATGACGGACACCATAAACAGCTTGGACGGATCCGTGTTCTGATTTTGCGCGTAGTAAGTCTTCGCTAAAACGCCGAGAATCTGCTGCGGCGATTTGGCGGTGGAAAAATTATTAATGAAATCGCTGTGCCGTTTTTCCATGAAATCCACCCAAGACGGACAGCACGAAGTAATGAGAGGCAATTCTCCCTTCTTATGAAGAAAACGCTCAAGAAATTCACTGGCCTCTTCCATAATGGTCACATCGGCGGAAAAACTCGTGTCGAAAACCGCTTTAAATCCCAACCGCCGCATGACGGCGTAAATTTTCTTCGTCAAATTCGTTCCCGGCGCCAACCCGAACGCCTCGCCTAAAGCCACACGCACGGCAGGCGCAATCTGCACCGCGCAGAACTTGCTCGAATCATACAACGCCTCCCACACCTTCGCCGTTTCATCCTCTTCCACAATCGCCCCCGTGGGACAGTGCGCCGAGCACTGGCCGCACTTCACGCACGGAGATTCCGCCAGCGTGATGTCGCCCGCCGGAGCCATGCGCGTGTTGATGCCGCGCTCAAGGAAGGACAACGCCCAGACATCCTGCATCTCCTGACACACTTGAATACAACGGCCGCACTTGATGCACTTCGTAAAATCAATAGCAATGGAACCCGTGGAATGATCCTGCGGAATGTCGCGGACATATCGCTTGATGGATTCCTGCCGAATGCCGAAGTCCGCCGCCAGCGATTGCAATTCGCAACAACCATTGCGCCCGCATGTGAGACAACCGTTGGGATGGTTGGAAAGAATCAACTCCAGAACCGAGCGACGGATTTCCACCAACTCGCTGTCATGCGTTGTGATTTCCATGCCGTTTTCAATCGGCGTCGCGCAAGCTCGCGGCATCTTCGGGCTATTCTTCACCCGCACCACGCACAACCCGCAAGCAGCCGTCGGCAACAAATCCTCATGCTTGCAAAGCACAGGAATGTTCACCTGCGCCTTGTAAGCGGCGTCCAAAATACTTGTTCCTTCTTCGACTTCCACATCCCTGCCGTTAATCTTCGCTCGAATCATAAAGTCACCCCTCCCTCGACAACTTCGGAGTTACCGGCCAGCATCTTCGTCATCTTCCGCGCATAACTTGGCCCGCCCTCAATATAGGCGCGATACTCCGGCTCAAAATAACGCAGCGTGGAAAGCACCGGATTGGGCGCTGTCTGCCCCAACGCGCAAAGCGATGCCTTTTGCATCCCTTGGCAAATGCGCCTCATCTGGAACACATCCTCATCGCCGCCGCGTCCGCGCGAAATTTTATCCAAAAGCTGAAGCATCTGATAACCGCCTATGCGACACGGCGCGCACTTGCCGCAAGATTCATCCACACAAAACTTCAGATAAAACTTCGCTACATCCACCATGCAATCGTTTTGATCCATCACGAGCATGCCGCCCGAACCCATAATCGAGCCAAGCTCCTGCAAGCTCTCATAACTCACCGGCGTATCCAAATGATCTTCAGGAATCACACCGCCGGAAGGCCCGCCCGTCTGCACCGCTTTAATATCGCGGTCATTCAAAACCCCGCCGCAAATCTCGAAGACAATCTCACGCAACGAAACACCCATCGGCACCTCCACAAGCTGCGCATTCTTCACCTTGCCCGTCACCGCAAACACCTTCGTGCCCTTGGACTTTTCCGTGCCGTATTGCGCATACCACGCGCCGCCTCGGTCAAGAATAGCCGAAACATTCGCCAGCGTTTCGACATTATTAATCGCCGTCGGCTTGCCCCATAAACCGCGCACAGACGGATACGGCGGACGCGGACTGGGACTGCCGCGCTTGCCTTCAATCGAAGCAATCAACGCCGTTTCCTCGCCGCACACAAACGCTCCCGCCCCAAGCCGCACCTTCGCTTCAAAACTAAAATCACTGCCAAGAATATGATTCCCCAGCAAACCCGCCTCGCGCGCTTCATCAATCGCCTTCTGCACGCGCTCGATGGCTAACGGATACTCCGCGCGAATGTAAAAATACCCCTTCGACGCCCCCATCGCATAACCCGCGATAATGATTCCCTCCAACACCGCGTGCGGATCGCTCTCCAACACACTCCGGTCCATGAACGCGCCCGGATCGCCCTCATCAGCGTTGCAAATCACATAACGCTGATCCGCTTGATTCTCCCGCGTCAACTTCCACTTCAGCCACGTCGGGAAACCCGCGCCGCCGCGCCCGCGCAAACCGCTTGTCTTAAGCTCGTCAATAACCTTTTCCGGCGTCGATTCAAAAAGAACCTTTTTGAGAGCCTGATAACCGCGGTGGCATAAACAATCCTCCAAACTTTCCGGATCAATCACGCCGCAATTACGCAACACAATACGCACCTGCGGATCCTTTTCCTTCCAAAGCAAATCTTCAATGACCTGACCGTCCACCAACGTCCGCTGCTTGATGCGCGTCAAATCCTGCGTCAACACATGCGTATAAGTCACCGCCGAAGGCAACGCTTGCAACACCACCCCTCGGTCATAAATCCCCATATCCAACGCCCTCACCACCTGAACACCCCCATCCAATCCCGCGCCCCTCAGCTTTTCAACAAAAGAAGAACAAACCAAATCCTCCTTTTCCACCGTTCGGGAACTAGTGTCCTTAACCAACACATGCGTCGTCTTACCGTTAAACGTCTGGCCGCGCTGGCGCGTCGCCACCACATGCCCATCCAACAATTTCTTACCCAAAACATGCTCCGGCACAATCCGGCGAGCCACCTCCTCCGTCACCTGCCCATAAAGAATACGCGGCATCCCCTCCACCTGAATCTCCACCAAAGGATCCGCAAACGAAAAACCCAACGCTCCCACACGCAACACCCGCACCGACAACCCCGCCTTCTCCACCTCCTCCTTCAAAACCTGATAAACCCTTCCCGCCCCCGCAGCGATTCCTCCCGTGTCACACCCCACGCGAATCCAGCCGCCCGCCTCCGGCGTTCCATTCTTAGCAGCCGCCGCATCCAAATCCGCCACAGAAACCTTCCTCATAAAGACTCCTTCTCCTCACCCACATCCAAAATACCGCCAAGATCAGACGTCTTCACCTTCCCATGCGTCTTCCCATCCACCACCATCGCCGGCGACATACCGCAACAACCAATACACCGCACCACATCCAAATGATACTTCCGATCCGCCGTCGTCTGCCCCTCCTCCACCCCCAGCCGATTCTTCACCTCCGTCAACAACGCCGCCGCCCCCTTCAAATAACAAGCCGTCCCCAAACAAACCGACACATTATGCTTTCCGGGCGGATGCAACTTAAAATAATGATAAAACGTAATCACCTCATAAATCCGCGCCAACTTCACCCCCAACAACTCCGACAACACCATCGCCACCTCGCGCGGCACATAACCGTATTGATTCTGGATAGCATGAAGAATCATAATCAGATTACCCTCCTCACCCTTCCATGCCTCCACATGCTGATGAACATTCTCTCGAACGTCGGTACCCGTCGTCATAAAAAACTCCTTGCTGCGCTCATACCTTCAGAAAGATTTCTTTGTTAGGCGCAAGAACCCAAAGGTCAACCCTTCATTGCCAACAAACTTGCGCCCTACGGAAAAAATCCTTGAAACCGCCGCGCTTTTTCATAAGGTAAAACTTCTGGCCAAAACACGCGGGTGTAACTCAGTTGGTAGAGTGCAACCTTGCCAAGGTTGATGTCGCGAGTTCGAGTCTCGTCACCCGCTCATTTCTTTTTCTGCCAATAATTTAAGAAAATCACCCTCCTTGCTGGTATAACAGAAATCATCATTTCGTATAACATACCGCAAAAAAACATTATCGCCGAAGCGAATTTTGTCTCAAAAATGAGTTCTTAAAACATAGTTTCGATTTCTCACGCGCTTGTAAGCACGGTTCGGTTGTTTTAACAACTGTTAGTGAAGGAATCGCTCGTTTTTTCTGCGAAAAGTGCTACGCCTCTTCCTTGTAAATTATGGTAGTAAGGAAAAAGAGTTGTAGCGTAGCAGTTAGGGGAAGTTTGCCCACTAGTTACCCTGCTCTATTTTCCCAACTCAAAGATCA
>JAZDII010000109.1:0-24644 GCA_043805085.1 bacterium | reverse complement strand
CGTATTTTTGTTTAATTTCCTGCAATTCCTTTTTGATAATTGCCATGACCTTGCGTTCGCTGGCGAGAATGGCGTGCAGTTCTTCGATGAGTTGAATGATCTCCAGATATTCCTGCTCAATCTTGTCCCGCTCCATTCCCGTGAGTTGATACAAGCGTAAATCAAGAATCGCGTTCACTTGACGATCGCTTAACTCGTATTTCTTTTGCAGCTTTTCCTTCGCTTCATCGCGGTTCTTCGACGAGCGGATGATTTTCACGAAATCATCCAAGTTGTCCAAAGCGATCTTGTAACCTTCGAGAATATGCGCGCGGTCTTCCGCCTTGCGCAGGTCAAACTTCGTGCGGCGGATCACCACCTCGCGCCGGTGCTCAATAAAACAATTGATCACGTCTTTTAACGGCAGCAAACGCGGGCGGCGATGATCCAACGCCAGCATGTTGACGCTGAACGAACCTTCCAACGTCGTGTGCTTATAAAGATTGGCGATGACGACCTTCGCCACCGCGTCGCGCTTCAGTTCAATGACGAGCCGGATATTTTCGTCCGACTCGTTGCGAACGTCGGTGATCCCCTCCAGCTTTTTATCTTCCACCAAAGTGGCGATCTGCTTGATGAGTTCTTCGGGATTAGCGTTATAAGGAACTTCCGTGACGATAAGCTGCTCCTTGCCCGCTCTCCCTTCCTCCACGCCGATGCGCCCGCGTAATTTCAGCGAACCGCGCCCCGTGCGAAAATACTGCTCAATCGGCGTAACGCCGCAAAGCAAACCGCCCGTCGGAAAATCCGGGCCGGGGATGATCTTCATCAACGCTTCCAAGCTGATTTCCGGGTCGTCAATCTGCGCGCAAATCGCGTCAATCGCCTCGCCTAAATTATGCGGCGGCATATTCGTCGCCATACCAACAGCGATGCCCGTGCCGCCGTTGACCAAAAGATTCGGAAACGCCGCCGGAAACACCACCGGCTCCATCAACCGCTCATCATAGTTCGGAACAAAATCCACCGTCTCGCGGTCAATATCCATCAAAAGAGAACCGCCGAGGTGCGTCATGCGCGCCTCGGTGTAACGCATCGCCGCAGGCGGGTCGCCGTCCATCGAGCCAAAATTTCCCTTGCCGTCCACCAACGTGCAGCGAATCCCCCACCATTGCCCCATATTCACCAGCGTGGGATAAACCACCGCCTCGCCGTGCGGGTGATAGTTACCAGACGTGTCGCCGCAAATCTTCGCGCACTTGATGTGCTTTTTGCCCGGATAAAGGCTCAAATCATGCATCGCATAAAGAATGCGGCGTTGCGAAGGCTTCAACCCGTCGCGCGCATCCGGCAACGCGCGGGAAATAATCACCGACATCGAATAGTCCAAAAAGGACTTCTGCATCTCGTCGGCAACGTTAATCGGAATTATCTTTTCGTTTTGAGTGTACATAAAAAATCAAATTTCTTGCGCCGACTTACACATCCAAATTCCGCACATTCAGCGCGTTTTCTTCGATGAACTGCTTGCGCGGCTCCACGACGTCTCCCATGAGAACGGTGAAAATTTCGTCCGCTTTGGCCACGTCCACCAAATCCACCTTAAGCAAACGGCGTTTTTCGGGATTCATGGTCGTTTCAAAAAGCTCCTTGGCGTCCATTTCACCCAAGCCCTTAAACCGCGTGATCTGCACGCCGCGCCGCCCGATTTCCTTCACCTCGCGCAAAATTTGCATGATGGAAAAAAGCGGCTGCGCATCCTTGTCATCCTCGCCTTCGGCAAGATTAAAAAGAGGCTCGTCCTGCGCCGAGAAATGCTCCATCGCCAACCCCTTCTTTTCTAAGGATTGAATGACGGAAGCAATGGATTCCGCTTCGTAAATTTCATACACCTTGAATGAAACATGATTCCCCTCCGCCTTACCCCCTTAATCGCCTTTGTAAAAATCCTTTTAATTTTTTGCCGTGAACGCCCCCAATGCCTTGTCAACCAACAAAAATTGGAACGACTCGTCATTGCCCTCGCGGACACGAACCAAATACTTAGGCAACAGCCCCCCCTTCGTCCGCGCTTCCAAATAATCCTCAAACTTCGCCCCGCGGCGCGTCACCGCGCGCGCAAGCCGCTCCAGTTCCTGCAATGACGTGAGAATGTCCAAAAACTGCTTCTTCTCAAAACGCTTCTTGTCGGCCAGCCTCACCAGCGTCACCTCATCGCTGCCCAATTCAATCAGAATTTTGTCCAACGTCTCCGCGTCATCCACATATTCCTCGCGCTTCTTGCGTTTGACGTGGAACAAAGGCGGCTGCGCCACATAAATATGGCCCTTTTCCACCAACTTGGGCATTTTGCGGTAAAAGAACGTCAGCAACAGCGTGCGAATATGCGAGCCGTCCACGTCCGCGTCGGTCATCAACACAATTTTGTGATACCGCAGTTTTTCTAAATTAAACGCCCCTTCCATTTCTCCGTCGCCGATGCCGGTTCCCACCGCCGTGATCAACGTGCGGATTTCGTTATTGTTTAAAACCTTGTCCAATCCCGCCTTCTCCACGTTAATCAGCTTGCCGCGAATGGGCAAAATCGCCTGAAAACGGCGGTCGCGCCCTTGCTTGGCCGAACCGCCTGCGGAATCACCCTCCACGATATACAACTCGCACAACGACGGGTCTCTTTCCGAACAATCCGCCAGTTTCCCCGGCAAGCCGCCGCCACTGAACGCCCCTTTGCGAATGGTCTCCCGCGCCTTCCGCGCCGCTTCCCGCGCCCGCGCCCCCATCAATGCTTTGTCTATAATCTTGCGCGCGACGGACGGAGTTTCCTCAAAAAACGTCGAAAGCCCATCGTACACCGCCGAATTAACGATGCCTTCTACCTCGGAGTTGACCAACTTCACCTTCGTCTGCGCATTGAAACGCGGATTCGGCAGTTTTATGCTCAACACGCAAATCATCCCTTCGCGCACATCGTCGCCGGTGATTTTCGGGTCTTTCTCCTTCAACATATTATTGGAGGAGGCATATTGATTGATCGCGCGCGTCAACGCCGAGCGAAAACCCGAAACATGCGTGCCGCCGTCGGGATTCGGAATGGAATTAGCAAACGGCAAAAGCTGCTCGTCATAGCCGTCGTGATACTGCAACACGCAATCCACAAAAACTTCGTCCTTTTGACGATTGATCACAATCGGCTTAGGATGAACAAGGGTTTTGGCTCGCCCGATTTGTTTCACAAACTCTTCAATGCCGTCTTTAAAACAAAATTTCTCCGATTTGTTCTCCACCCGTTCGTCGGTCAAAATGATTTCAATCCCCGGATTCAAAAAAGCCCACTCGCGAAAACGCTTGGCTAAAAGATCGAATTTAAACTCCAACGTGATCGTGAAAATTTCCGAGTCCGGCTTGAAAGAAATCTTTGTCCCTGTCTTGCGCGATTTGCCGATGACTTCCAGCTTCGACACCGCCTTGCCTCGCTCGAATTTCATGTGATGCACTTTGCCGTCGCGCGACACCTCCACCTCAAACCACTCGGCCAGCGCGTTGACGCACTTCGCTCCCACACCGTGCAATCCGCCGGAATACTTATAAGCCCCTTGGCCGAACTTGCCGCCCGCATGAAGGTTGGTCAGAACCAGCTCCACCGCCGGAACTTTCCACTTGGGATGAATGTCCACGGGAATGCCGCGGCCATCGTCTTCAATCGTCACCGAACCATCCACATGAAGAAACACCTCAATCTGCTTACAAAAACCCGCCAAATGCTCGTCAATGGAATTATCCATCACCTCAAAAACGCAGTGATGAAGCCCCTTCTCATCCGGATCGCCGATGTACATTGCTGGCCGTTTGCGCACCGCTTCCAAGCCTTCGAGCTTGTCAATTTTGCTTGCGTCGTACTTTTCCGCCACCGCGATATTGGGGGCTACTTTCGTATCTTCAGACATGAGTTAAATCCTCTCAAAAAAAAGCCCTTACATCAATGTTTTTTAGGGGTTTTTATTATTATGCAATATACTGTAAATAAACAGCTTGCAAAGCGGCCTTTATGGCCGATTTTTTACCCTATTCCACCGTCACAGATTTCGCCAAATTTCGCGGCTTATCCACGTCGCGCCCCAGCTCAATCGCCGTGTGATAAGCTAAAAGCTGGAGAGGAATAATGTTGAGAATCGGTTGCAAACAATCAAGGGTTTTCGGAACAAAAAGGACGTCGTTTGTCATGCGCGAAATCATCTTATCGCCTTTCGTGGCGACAGCGATGATCGGCCCGCGCCGCGCTTTGACTTCCTGCACGTTGTTCATGTTTTTCTCGTAAAGACCATCTTGCGGAATGATGCAGACCGACGGCGTATCCTCGTCCACCAGCGCAATCACGCCGTGCTTTAGCTCCGACGACGGATAACCCTCCGCATGAATGTAGGAAATTTCCTTCATTTTCAACGCGCCTTCAAGCGCCACGGGAAAATTAAATTGCCGCCCGAAAAACAACATGCTGCGCGACTGCGCGTAACGCTGCGCCACGGACTTAATGAAGTCCGACTGTTCCAAAATGCGCTCCACTTGACCCGGCAACGCCTCAATCGCGTCAATCATCTGCTTGCCGTCGGAAGCGGAAAGATATTTCATCCGCCCCAAAAGCAGCGCGAGCAAATTAAAAACCATCAACTGCGACGTGAACGACTTCGTCGCCGCCACGCCCACTTCCGGCCCCGCGTGCATATACACGCCGCCGTCGCTCTCGCGCGCGATGGAGCTGGCCACGTTATTGCAAACGCCCAAACACTTATAACCCTTGCGGTGAACCTCCCTCAACGCGCCCAGCGTGTCCGCCGTCTCGCCCGACTGGCTGACGGCAAAGAAAATGACATTCCGGTCCAGCGGCGAATTGCTGTAACGAAACTCGCTAGCGTAATCCGTTTCCACGGGAATATGCGCAAGGTCCTCGATAATCCGTTCCCCCGCCATGCCCGCGTGAAGAGCCGTGCCGCACGCGAGAATGACCATGCGCTCAATCGCCCGCAATTCCTCCGCCGATAAATTCAATCCGCCCAAACGCGCCGAATTGGCGTTTTTGTCCAGCCTGCCGCGAAAAGCGTTTTCAATCGCCTGCGGCTGCTCGAAAATTTCTTTCAGCATGAAATGCTGATAAGAACCGAGATCCGCCTCATGCGCCTTGATCTCAATCTCCTCGATCTCCACCTGCGTCGCGCCGGAACCGTTAGCCATCACATTAAACTCGTGAGGCGTGATGGAAACGATGTCGTTATCTTTAAGATAAATCACCTTCTGCGTGTAACCAACAAGCGCCGCCGCGTCACTGCTCAAAAAATTCTCGTTCTCGCCTAGCCCCAGCACCAACGGACTGCCGCGCCGCGCGCCGATGATAAAATCGGGATGATCCACATGCAAAACCGCGATTCCATACGTGCCGTTGATCTGCGGCAAACAACGCTGCACCGCATCCAACAGACGCGCATTGCCCGTTTCCGTAGATTCCGCGTAACACTTGCCAAGCAAATGCGCAAAAATCTCCGTATCCGTAGCCGACTTAAATTTGTGGCCTTCTTCGGCAAGTCTTTCCTTAATCTCTAAATAATTTTCCACCACGCCGTTATGAACCAAAGCAAGCTTGCCGGATTGATCCAAATGCGGATGCGCATTGACATCATTTGCCTCGCCATGCGTCGCCCAGCGCGTGTGGCAAATGCCCGCCATCGCTCCATTGGCATCTTTCTTGGAACAATTTTTAACCAAGTTGGCAATCCTGCCAGCCTTTTTTTGAACGTATAATTTGCTGCCCTGATGCAACGCAATACCCGCCGAATCATACCCGCGATACTCCAACCGTCCCAGTGCTTCCAATAAAATCGGGCGCGCCTGACGATGTCCAACAAAAGCAACGATGCCACACATAAAAGGGTCTATTAAACAACCCAGCGGGCAGCCTTGCCAAGGCTTTTTATTGGGGGCGTTCGCAAAGGGCGAACTTATCTACCCTTAAAACTATCAACAACGAATTCTTTGAACATGCCTGGGATTTCTTGAACCACATCGCCCATACGCGACAATGTTGAACGGTGTGGACGGCGCTTATTAGGAGAACCCCCTATAGGGGGCGAAAAATCATTCTCAATCATTTTTCTTCTTTGTACTTCGCTATAAATCCAACCACCACTACCGGCTGCGAAAAGACCAAGAAGGCCAACACCCAGACCAGTGCCCATAATGGCAGCCAAGGCTCTTCGCCTTGACATTTCTTTCACTGCTTTTTCTTCTAATTCTTTTAATCGGATCAACTGTTTGGCCCTACTTTCTAACTCTTTTGATTGGAGGAGTAGCTTACCCATATTTTCTAACTCGCTCTCGTTTAATTGGGGGAGTCGTTTGGCCATACGTTCTAAAACCCTCCTAATTTGTTCTCGTTTTTGTCTAATTGAATCTTCTATTTCTTCTCTTTTGGAGGGGGGCTTTGCCATAATGCTGGTTAATGTGATATACTTATACCTACGTCAAGGGAGCATCTTCCCACTCAACCCAAGCCTCCCACAGTATTAAAAATGACCTTGTGACAAACTCTCTCGCTTGTTAGCGTCAACCATCAATTGTTCCATGAACCAAAGCGCGCCATTTGACACCAGCAAAGTCATCGCCGTTGTCCTTGGCGGAGGAGAAGGCACGCGCCTTTTCCCCCTCACCAAAGACCGCGCCAAACCCGCCGTGCCGCTGGCCTGCAAATATCGCTTCGTGGACATTCCGTTGAGCTTAAGCATCAACTCCGGCATCAAACGCATCTTCCTCCTCACCCAATACTCAAGCTCTTCCCTGCACCGGCACATCATCCAATCTTACCAATTTGATCATTACTTTCCGCAGGGTTTTATTGAAATTCTTGCCGCGCAAAAAACGCGCCACAACGCAGGCTGGTATCTCGGCACAGCGCACGCCGTCCGCCAAAATTTTATTCACTTTGACAATCATCCCCACGATTACGCCCTCATTCTTTCCGGCGACCAACTCTACCGCATGGATTATCGCAACATCCTTGCTCAACACCAAAAAACCAAAGCCGACGTCACCGTCGCCACTATCCCCGTTTCGCGCGACCACGCCTCGGACTTCGGCATCATGCACATTGACGAACACCAGCGCATCGTTCGTTTCGTCGAAAAACCCAAAGCGGAAGCCCTCGGCCATCTGCGCCTCGGTCATCAAACCCTCGAAAAAATAAACCGAACCGAAGACGAAGAACTTTTCCTCGCCTCCATGTGCATCTACGTTTTCAACAAAGACGCGCTTGAAGAAGCCCTCGAAGACGAATCAAAACAAGACTTCGGCAAAAACATTATCCCTTCCGTTATCCCCAACAAAAAAGTTTTCGCTTACATCCACCAAGGCTACTGGGAAGACATCGGCACCATGCGCGCTTACTACGAAGCCAATCTCGACCTTACCGAACCCGTGCCAAAATTTAATTTTTACGACGAAAGCGCGCCCATCTACACCCGTGCGCGCTATTTGCCCGCTTCCAAAGTCAACCGCAGCCACATTTCCCGCGCCATTTTTTCCGACGGCTGCATCGTCACCAATGCCGACATCGTTCACTCCCTCATCGGCCTGCGCTCCCGCATCGAATCCGGCGTCATCATCAAAGACTCCATCCTCTTAGGAAACGATTTCTTTGAAACCCCGGCCAACCGCGAAGAAAACATCCTCCTCAACCGCCCGCACATCGGCGTCGGCGAAAACAGCTTCATCGAAAAAGTCATCGTGGACAAAAACGCGCGCATCGGCAAAAACGTCATCATCCGCGCCGAAGGCAAAACCAAAGACGAAGACCACCCTCTCTACCACGTCCGCGACGGTATCGTCATCATCCCCAAAAACATGACCATCCCGGACGGAACGGTGATTTAGCTCTCTTCTTATCTCTTGCGACTTCTGGCTTTTAGGTTAAAAAAAGCAAATGCCTATATCTGTCATTACCGGCGTCGGAGGTTTTCTCGGTTCTCATCTTTGCGATAAACTTCTTTCCCTTGGTCACCGTGTCATCGGACTGGATAACTTCATCACGGGAAATGTCGCCAACATCGAACACTTGGCCGGCAACCAACATTTCCAATTCATCCAACATGACGTGACGGAGTACATCTACCTGCCGGGCGATGTGGATTACGTCTTTCATTTCGCCTCTCCGGCCAGCCCGATTGACTATCTAGAACTGCCGATTCAAACATTAAAAGTGGGTTCACTAGGAACGCACAAAGCCCTCGGCTTAGCGAAAGCCAAAGGCGCAAAATTTCTGCTCGCTTCCACATCCGAGTGCTACGGCGACCCTCTGGAGCATCCGCAGTCGGAAAGCTACTGGGGCAATGTCAATCCCATCGGCCCGCGCGGCGTCTACGACGAAGCCAAGCGTTTCGCCGAAGCGATGACGATGGCCTATCACCGCGCGCACGGCGTGGACACAAGAATCGTCCGCATCTTCAACACCTACGGCCCGCGCATGCGCTTGAAAGACGGGCGCGTGGTGCCCGCGTTCATCGGCCAGGCGTTGAAGGGCGAGCCAGTGACGGTCTTCGGCGAAGGCAAGCAAACGCGCAGTTTTTGTTACGTGTCGGATTTGATCGAAGGCATCTACCGCCTGTCTCAAGCGGATTTTCACGAGCCGGTCAACATCGGCAACCCGCAGGAAATGACGATTCTTGAATTTGCGGAAAAAATTGTCCGATTAACCAATAGCGGCAGCTCCATCGTGCTCAAACCTCTTCCCGTGGACGATCCCCAACAGCGTAGGCCGGATATTTCGCGCGCCAAAAAATTGCTGGATTGGGAACCCAAAGTCAGCCTCGAAGACGGCCTGAGGGAAACCATCGAATGGTTCAGGAGCAAGGTGTGATGCGTTGGGCTATTGGATTGGTTGTTGGTTCCGTTTGCGTTCACACAGCGTTGGCGGCGCAAGAATCGCCCAACGAAGCCGACGCGCGTTACCGCAGCGCGGCCCTTTTTGCAAATGTCTTGGACGTCATCCGCGAGGAATACGTGGACGAATCCAAGGTGGATTACGAAAAACTCACCTACGCTGCTTTGCGCGGGATGCTCAATTCCCTCGACCCCCACTCGCAATTTCTCGATCCGGCATCCTACGCGGAAATGCAGCAGGAAACGCAGGGACAATTCGGCGGCATCGGCGTTTCTGTGGAAAAAATGAACAGCTATTTAACCATCAACGTGCCGATAGAAGGCACTCCCGGATTCAAAGCCGGTTTGCTGCCGGGAGACCGCATCATCAAAGTGGACGGAGCTTCCACAAAGAGCATGTCCCTTGGGGACGCCGTCAAAAAATTGCGCGGCGAGCCGGGGTCTTGGGTGACATTGAGCATCTACCGCCCCAGCGTTCAGGGGTTCAAAGAATTTAAAATCGTCCGGGAATTGATAGACGTGCCGACCGTGCGCGACGTCAGCCTCCTGCCGCCAGAAAAAGCGGGCAACGAAAAAATCGGCTACATCCGCATCACGCAGTTTGGGGATAAAACAGTGGAAGAATTCGAGCAAGCGTTGAAAACGCTGCAAGGGCAAGGAGCGAAAGGAATGATCTTGGACTTGCGCAACAACCCGGGCGGCTTGCTGGAAGCGGCAGTGGAAGTCGCCGGAAAATTTTTGCCGACAGGAACGGTCATCGTCTCCACGGAAAGCCGCGGAGGCGAGGCCACGCGCGCGCTTTATTACTCGCCCGGACGCAAACGTGTTTTGGATTTGCCCATGGCGGTTCTCATCAACGGCAACAGCGCCAGCGCGGCGGAAATTGTCGCCGGCGCGTTAAAAGACCTAAGGCGCGCAGTGCTCTTGGGCGAGACAACATTCGGCAAAGGCTCGGTGCAAACGGTGCAAACGCTGGACTGGGCGATCAGCAAACCTGCGGCGGTGAAGCTGACCACCTCGCGCTACTACACCCCCAGCCGCCGCCCGATTCATGAAGTCGGCGTCAGCCCTGACATCTTCGCGCCGATTACTTGGAAAGAAGAACAAGACCTCTTTCTCAAAAAATCCATCGCCCTCCTTGAACCGGCGGAACAAGAACGCTTGGCAAAAGTGGCCGACACACAATTCGACCGCGCCATCCAAATGCTCCGAGGCGTCCAGCTCTACGCGGCAAAAAAAGGCGCGTCACTCGCCGCTTCTTCTAATAAGTGACTTGAGAATAGGCAGCCCCATTTTCTATGCGCTCCCGCGCGGAAAATGGGAGATTGCTTCGCTTCCTCGCTCGCAATGACAATTCTACACGTATTGCATTTGTCATTGCGAGGAGCAGCAGCGACGAAGCAATCTCGGGCGCAGGGGAGGCTTTGATAAATTCAGGTAAATTAAGACACTACCAACCAACCACCGGCATTGATATTACTTCCCTTTCGTGCCAGCATGAGGGGGAATGAACACATCCGTCGGTTTCCTGCGCAAATGGGCTTTGAAAAAAGCGTTGGATAGAAAAGAAGACACTCAAAGCTGGCGCGGCTTTCACCTGCGCAAACTGCCTTCGGATTGCTTTGCCATTCAAACTTTGCTCACTCGTTGTGCGCCGCAAGTCATCGTCGAGTGCGGCAGTCAATACGGCGCCAGCGCAGCCTTTATCCACGCCTTCGCTCAACACACCGGCTTGGAATCCATCATCTCGCTGGACATCACGGAACTGGAACGGCCCGCCATCCCCGGCGTCACTTTCATCACAGGCGATTCCAGCAACCCCGCGCTTTTCCAAAAAGTGAAAGAAATGGTTGGCGCCCGCTCCTGCTCCGTCATTTTAGATTCCAACCATCACGCCGAGCATGTGGACAAAGAACTCGTGCTATTCGGCCAGCTTGTCACGCCCGGCCAAGCATTGATCATGGAAGACACGCACGTGGACGTTTTAAATTTCCGAAAATTCCGCAAAGCAGGCGGCCCGCTAGTTTCACTTAAAAAATGGCTCCCTGCGCATCCGGACTTTATTCCCGCCGAGGGCATCGAACCCTACGTCACCACTAACTACTTCGGCTATTGGACAAGAAAAGCGTCGCCATGATTCCGCCCTACACACTCATCATTCCCTACTACAAAACGCCGGAAATCACGCGGCTGGCGTTGCGCTCCATTCGACGTTTTTGCCGCGCTGAGCACGAAATCATCGTCATCGACAACGCGCCGGACAGCCCCGAATCCGCCATGTTGCAAGAATTCCCTGAAATCCGGCGCATCGAAAACCGTTCCGGCCTCACCGGCTCTCCGGCCAACTTTGAAGCCATTGACATCGGCGTAAAAGAAGCGCGGCACGATCTCCTCGGCCTTTTGCACAGCGACACGATTTTTCTCCGCGAAGGATGGGACGAGGAACAATTCGGTTACATGGAAAAACACGACCTCGCCGTCCTTGGCACGTTTGAACGCGAGGCCAGCCCGCACCGCCCTCTCCACCGAAAAATCCGCGATATCTTCTTCGATTTCGTCCACAGCAACCGCCCTCAACGCGGCAGCCGCAAAAAGCTGATGCTCTTCTTCCTTCTCACGCGCGCCAGCGTTTTGCGTGAACTCAATTTCTCGTTCATGAAATCAGGGCACCTCTTACCCATTCATCTGGAATCAGTTCAAAACGGCCTTGAAACGCTAAGTTGCCTTGAAATCAGTCGTTTTATGTGGCACACTAGTAACGTTACCAGTCTTCTCACAGGGCAAATGGATGATCCTAAAATGGCAAAAAACTTCCGAAAAAAGCGCGAGATGCTTTTACAAGACAATGTTATCCGCGAGTTATTGTGACTAATTTATGATAGCGACGGCCACTGATCTCGAAAAAGATGTCTTCCGCCAAAGAGTCATCGCAGCCGCCGTTTTTTCTTTCATTGCCCACATTGTTCTCTTCTTTTTTTTGAGCGGCGCGCGGCTTGACTTTGGCAAGCCCATCATCAACCCCACCGAACCCCAGCGTTTTCATCTCGAACGAGCGCGCATTGATCCCAACGCGCTGGAACAACCGCCCCTTCAACGCGACGTGGAACTGCAACCGGAAAAAATCTCCGCCTTTAACACGCCCTTGCAGCAACCTTTCATTGCGCCGCCGGCTTTTAACGCCGACATGCCCACTTTCCCCAGCGCCCAACCTTCCGAAATTTCCGCGCGGGCGATTTCCTCACTCCCTCTCGAAACCGAGGGCAATACCGCCCAACTTTCGCAAGCCCTCGCCCACGAAGCCAGCACAGCCGCCACGCACCAAGCTCTGCAACAAGGCCCCATCAACATCAACGCAGGCGTCAACGGCGACGCTTCAGGCTATCCTAAATTTGAAGAAGTCTCTTCCTTGATAAGACTCAAACCTCCTACGACGCTGGAAAGACCCTCGTTTCGCCCCATCCTGCTCCGCCTCTCCAACGACGTGCTCTTCGATTTCGATTCCACCCGCATCCAACCCCCCGCCTTGCCAACGTTACAACGGGTGGCGGATTTCTTGAAAGGCGTCACCAACGCCAAAATCACCGTCGAAGGCCACTGCGACACCTTCGGCGACGAAGGCTACAACCAGCAGCTTAGCGAACAACGCGCCCGCTCCGTGGCTGATTGGCTGGCGCAACAAAGCGGCCTGCAACGAAAAACCTTCTTCGTGCGCGGTTACGGAAAAATGCGCCCCCTTGTCAGCCCCTACGGCACTCCCCAAGAACAAAAAATCAACCGCCGCGTCGAAATCCGCATTGAAGCGGAGAGGTAAATTACCGCGAAACAACGTTATGTTGTGCGTGGCGAAGATTCCATCTCCAGCTTGCCGTCTTTCACGCGCATGACAACGGTGGAATGGTCTTGAATTTTTCCTTCTAATAAACGGCGGGAAAGCGCCGTTTCCACTTCGCGCTGAAGAAAACGTTTCAATGGCCGCGCGCCGAAAACAGGATCGTAACCTTGCTGCGCCACAAATTTTTTGGCTTCCTTGTCCAACTCCAACTCAATCGCGCGCGAGCGCAAACGTTCGCGCAAGAAGCCGAGCTGCAATTCCACAATTTTCTCAATCTCCGACAAGGTAAGCGGTTTGAACAACACGATGTCATCCACGCGATTCAAAAATTCCGGCCTGAAATGCGCGCGCATTTCCGCCATCACTTTGTCGCGGATGTTCGGCGGAATCTCGCTGCCTTTAATCTCCAGCAAATGCGGGCTGCCGATGTTGGAAGTCATGATGATGATGGAATTTTTAAAATCCACCGTGCGGCCTTGGCTATCCGTCAACCGCCCGTCGTCTAAGATTTGAAGAAAAATGTTGAACACGTCATGGTGCGCTTTTTCGATTTCATCAAAAAGAATCACGGCATACGGCTTGCGACGCACGGCCTCGGTCAACTGCCCTCCCTCATCATAGCCGACGTAGCCGGGCGGCGCGCCGACGAGCCGCGACACGGCGTGCTTTTCCATATACTCGCTCATGTCGAGGCGGATGATGTTTTCCTCGCTGTCGAACAACGCCTCCGCCAGCGCGCGCGCGAGTTCCGTTTTACCCACGCCCGTCGGGCCGAGAAAAATAAACGAACCGATAGGCCGCTTCGGGTCTTTCAATCCCGACCGCGCGCGGATGACGGCGTCCGCCACGGCTTGCACGGCTTCGTCTTGGCCGATGACGCGCTTGTGCAAAATTTGATCCAAACGCAACAGCTTCTCCTTTTCCCCCTCCAGCAAACGCGCCACGGGGATGCCTGTCCAACGCGCCACGACTTCCGCGATTTCATCCTCCGTCACTTCCTCTTGAATAAGCTGCCGCTTGCTGGCCAATTTTTGTTCTTCCGCTTTGAGTTTTTTCTCCGCTTCCGGCAACGCGCCGTATTGAAGCTCCGCCACACGGTTGAGATCGTATTTGCGCTGGGCTTCAGTGATTTGATTGCGAATCGCTTCCATTTTTTCCCGCAATTTGCGGATGCTTTCAATGCCCTGCTTTTCCTGCTGCCAGCGCGCCTTCAGTTCGTCGCGCGAAGCCCTGACGCCCGCCAGTTCCTTTTCCAGAAAGGCTAGACGCTCTTTCGATGCCTTGTCCTTTTCCTTGCGCAACGCCTCGCGCTCGATTTCCAACTGCATCACGCGCCGCTCCAGCGTTTCCAACTCCTCCGGCATGCTTTCTATCTCCGTGCGCAACTTGGCCGCAGCTTCGTCCATCAAATCAATCGCCTTATCCGGCAAAAAACGGTCGGAAATATAGCGGTGCGAAAGCGTCGCGGCGGCCACCAGCGCAGCGTCTTGAATGCGAACGCCGTGGTGCAGCTCGTAACGCTCGCGCAAGCCGCGCAAAATGGAAATGGTATCCACCACCGTCGGCTCCTCGACTAACACCGGCTGAAACCGCCGTTCCAACGCCGCGTCTTTCTCAACATGCTTGCGGTATTCGTCCAGCGTCGTCGCGCCGATGCAATGCAACTCGCCCCGCGCCAACATGGGCTTGAGCATATTGCCCGCGTCCATCGCGCCCTCGGCCTTGCCCGCGCCGACGACGGTGTGGATTTCATCAATAAAAAGAATCACCTGCCCCGCCGCGCGCGTGACTTCCTGCAACACGGCCTTCAGCCGCTCCTCAAACTCGCCGCGATATTTCGCCCCTGCAATCAACGCGCCCATATCCAGCGCGACGATGCGTTTGTCTTTAAGGCTCTCCGGCACATCGCCCGCCACGATTCGCCGCGCCAGTCCCTCCACAATCGCCGTCTTGCCTACGCCCGGCTCGCCGATGAGCACGGGATTATTCTTTGTGCGGCGGGAAAGAACCTGAATCGAACGGCGGATTTCCATGTCGCGCCCGATGACCGGGTCCAGCTTATTTTGCCGCGCCAACTGGGTGAGATCGCGCCCGAACTTGGCCAACGCTTCGTACGTGGCTTCGGGGTTCGCGCTCGTCACGCGCTGATTGCCGCGCACTTCGGTCAAAGCTTTGAGAAAATCCTCCCGGCGCAGTTGAAATTCCTTAAAAATTTTCGAGATAGGAACGCCGGACGGTTGCTCGAACATCGCCAACACCAAATGCTCCACGCTGATATACTCATCCTTCAGAGCCTTGGCCTCCGCGCCCGCGTTCACTAAAAGCTGGTTCAACCGTTGCGTGACATACACCCCGCCCGGCCCCGCCGCCGCGCCGGAAACCTTGGGCATCTTTTCCAAAGCCCCTTCCAGACGCGTCCGAAGCAACTGCGGCGACATCTCCATTTTTTCAAACAATCGCCCAATGAGACCCTCTTCCTGTAATAAAAGAGCAAGCAAAAGATGTTCGACATCTGCCGTTTGATGCGAAAAGCGAATGGCCAAATTTTGAGACTCCGCCAGAGCGGCTTGCGCTTTTTCTGTGAACTTATTAAAATCCATACGTCATGAATTTTCTACCACTTCCCCACCGTTCTGTCACCGCCCTAACCACAATGGCTAAAATTAACCAGCTTTGAAGGGATGACAAAAGGAAGGAAACCCGTTTGCCTCTAAAAAATCTTTCATTTTTCTGGCATGGCAAATGCTATCAATACTAAATTAACAGAAAGATTCATCGTTTATGTTTTTAAGCCATCGGCAACGTTTAAAATATCTGGCCAAATGTTTGCCAAAGCTTTAAACCTTGGCCGATAAGCTGAAATAGGAGAACAACATATATGTCAGTAAAAAAACTCGAAGCAATCATCAAACCTTTTAAATTGGAAGAAGTTAAAGAAGCCCTTACGGAAATCGGCATTGAGGGGATGACCGTCACCGAAGTCAAAGGGTTTGGCCGTCAAAAAGGGCACACGGAAATTTATCGCGGCAGCGAATACACGGTGGATTTTCTTCCGAAAGTCAAAATTGAAGTCGTTCTGCCCGAAGCTCTTGTTCCTGAAGCTATCAAAGTCATCGTCAAAGCGGCTAAAACCGGCAAAATTGGCGACGGCAAGGTCTTCATTTTGCCCGTTGAAAAAGCGGTTCGCATCCGAACAGAAGAGGAAGACGAAAAAGCGGTTTAAAACTAACAAATCCATACTTTTCCTAGCGGCAAGCTGATAGGAAGCAGCTTGCCGTTGGGATTGTTATCTATAAATTAAGGAACACTTATGTCAGAAAAATACATTGAAGCAAAAACGGGCAAAGACGTTTTGGACTTTGCCAAAAAACACGGCGCCAAGCTCGTGGACTTAAAGTTCTGCGACTTGCCCGGCACATGGCAACATTTCACCATCCCCATCGCCGAGTTGGAAGAAGCCTGCTTTGTTGACGGGCTTGGATTCGACGGCTCCTCCATCCGCGGTTGGAAAAGCATCGAAGCTTCCGACATGCTGGCCATGCCGGATCCGGCCACAGCTATGATGGATCCCTTCTGCGTCGAGCCGACCTTGAGCCTCGTCTGCACGATTGACGACCCCATCACCAAGGAAACTTACGGGCGCGACCCGCGCAGCGTCGCCATCCGCGCTGAAAATTATCTGAAATCCACAGGCATCGGCGACACGGCCTACTTCGGCCCTGAAGCAGAATTCTTCATCTTCGACGACGTGCGCTACGACCAAAAATCCAACGGCTGTTTCTACTCCATTGATTCCAATGAAGCTGTTTGGAACACCGGCAGGGAAGAATTCCCCAACACTGGCTATAAAATCCGCCACAAAGAAGGCTATTTCCCCGTCGCGCCGATGGACACCCAACAGGACATCCGCAACGAGATGATTCTGATGATGGAAGACCTCGGCATCAAAATCGAACGCCAACACCATGAAGTCGCCACCGCCGGCCAAGCGGAGATTGACATGCGCTTCGACACGCTTCTGCGCATGGGCGACAAGATGTGCCTCTATAAATACATCGTCCGAAACGTGGCGAAGAAATACAACAAAACCGCCACGTTCATGCCCAAGCCGCTCTTCGGCGACAACGGCTCCGGCATGCATACGCACCAGAGCGTTTGGAAAGCGGGCAAGCCCCTCTTCGCCGGAAAAGGATACGCCCACTTGAGCGAAACCGCGCTCTTCTACATCGGCGGCATCATCAAACACGCCAAAGCGTTGACGGCGATCACCAATCCGACGACGAACAGTTACAAGCGTCTCGTGCCCGGGTTTGAAGCACCGGTGAACTTCGCTTACTCGGCTCGTAACCGCAGCGCGGCGATTCGCATCCCGACGTATTCAGCCAATCCCAAAGC
The DNA here is from genome assembly GCA_043805085.1 of bacterium. Lineage (GTDB taxonomy): Bacteria > Verrucomicrobiota > Verrucomicrobiia > Methylacidiphilales > Verrucolacustridaceae > JAZDII01. Next base: position 7,519 of record JAZDII010000109.1, on the reverse strand, counting down.
CATTCGCATCGAATTCCGCACGCCAGATCCTGCGGCCAACATTTACCTCGCCTGCGCCGCCATGCTCATGGCCGGTCTGGACGGCGTCCAAAACCGCATCCATCCGGGCGACCCGCTTGACAAGAACCTCTACGAACTACCGCCGGACGAACTGGCGAAAGTGCCTCACGCCCCGGATTCATTGCGCGGCGCGATCGAAGCTCTTAAAGCGGATCACGAGTTCTTGCTGAAAGGCGACGTCTTCACCAAAGACCTCATCGAAACCCTTATCGAGATGCGCACGGCCCACTACGACGCCCTGCGTCTGCGCCCGCATCCGTACGAATTCTTCCTGTATTACGACGTTTGATCGTCGGACAAAGGAGTGTTCTTCAAACCGCCCTTTTTCGAGAAATCGAGAAAGGGCGGTTTTGTTTGAGGGTTGGCCTATTTTACACCCAAACAGTCCAGTTGTTTTGCAACTTCGCCGATAGACGGCTGATTCGGCGCGGCGGGCTTGTCGAGATAGCCATAAACAAGACGCGAACCTAATGCGGGCAAAATGACGCGCGAAAGATTGGCCATCGGCCCGACCGCCATCACGGCCAACGGCAAGCTCGGATGGCCGACCAATGCTTGAGCTAGGACAGTCAAATCGCTTTGCTCACGGCAAAGAACGGCGATTTTATAAATATCCGCTTGATGACGTTGAAATTTCTTAAGCAGATCATTGACCTGACGAGGCTTTAAATCATTTGTTAGCGCGTGAGCTGATAAAATAATTTTCCGTTTCAGCCGCCGCGCTTCTTTTAAAACAGGTTGAAGTTCCTGAACGCTCGCCAATTCCACATCCACAGCATCTGCGCTCGGCAAAAGCTCCAGAAAAAGCGCAAGTCTCTCGCCGCGCTTCCATGAATAACATCCCCCCTCTTCTTTTGTTCGCAAAGTCAACAAAACAGGCTTCCGTCTTGTTTTAAAAGTGAGAGCACAAGCGACTTGCTCCAGCGTCGCGCCATCCTTTAACAGTGCATCCAGTCTTACCTCCGCCCAATCGCAATCGCTTTTGCGGCTCAAGCAAGCCAATCCCTTCCGCGTCGAAATACACCCCACGCGCAAGCAATGTTTGTCGCCATCTATTTTCATTTATCCTTTTCCTTTTCTTTCAAATGTCCGCCAGATTCGCGCCGCGATCCGCGACGGCGGGTCATTTTCCGCATCCATCACAACATGCGCTTGCCGATAAAACGGCGCTCGTTTTTCCAATAATCCTTTCAATGCCCTCTTCGGATCATCGCAACGCAACAAGGGCCGCGTCGTATCCGCTTTCACCCTCTCGTACAAACAATCCGCGGACGCTTGAAGATAGAACACGCGGCTTTTTTCCAAAAGCAATTTTCGGCTTTCCTCGTCTTGAAACGCCCCACCGCCAAGAGAAAGAATCGCTTCCGGTTCCTCCCGCACAGCGCGAGCGACAGCTTCGCGTTCCATGCGCCGAAATTCCGCTTCGCCTTTTTGCGCAAAAATTTCAGCAATTTTTAGCCCCGCTGTTTTTTCAATCTCCTTATCCGTGTCCACAAACTTCCAGCCGCTCAAGCGCGCCAACTCGCGCCCCACGGAACTTTTGCCGCAACCCATCAACCCGATGAGAACGATGAGCGAAGGATGCGCGTCTTTCATTTTTGCTCCGATGCCGCCGCGTCAAGAGCGCGCCGCATGATTTCCATCGGGGCTTTGCGCCCCGTCCAAATTTCCCATGAAAGCGCGCCTTGATAAAGCAACATGCCCAGCCCGTTCGCGTAGCGCGCGCCGACGGACTCCGCCGCCTGAATCAGTTTGGTGCGGCGGTAAATCGTGTCATAAACGAGCAAGTCCCACCGCAATAAACGCGCCGGCAAAATTTCCGGATCGTCATCCTTCAACCCCAATGCCGTGCAATTCACGACCAAATCCGTTTGCAAGAGAGCCTCCGCTAAAGCGCGTTCTTCCAAAGACAAAACACTCATACTTTCCGCAGGCAGATAAGCGGCCAGCTCTTTTTGCAACTCAACCGCTTTTCCCGTCGTGCGGTTCGCCAAAAACAACCGCTTGCAACCTGCCGCCGCCGCCTGAATCGCCAGCGCGCGCCCCGCGCCCCCCGCGCCGAGAAACATCACACGCAAACTTCGCAATGGAACGCCGAATGCCTCCTCCACCGCCTTCACCCAACCCGCGCCGTCCGTGTTGTAACCTTTTAATCGGCCATTCTGATGAAGAACCGTGTTGACCGCTCCCAGTTTTTTCGCGCTTTCATCCACCTCGTCCACCAAATTAAGAAGCTGAATTTTATGAGGCAGCGTCGCATTCCAACCGCGAAAATTCGCCGCCTTTAATTTTGCAATCGCCTCCGGAAGCTGGTCTAGAGCGACTTCAACGCGCACATACTCCGCCTTGATGCCGCTCGCGCGAAAGGCCGCGTTTTGAAACGCGGGCGAAAGAGAATGCCTCACAGGAAACCCCACCACGCCGTAGAGGTCAACCCCGCGCGGTAATTTTTCTAATTCAGCCAGTGTATAAACTTCCTGCACGCAACACACCTTGGGCGAAAAAACAGCCGCGAATCAAGCGTCAAATGCTGCGCCGCTTGAGAAATGCAGCCTTCTGCGCATGGGTCAATGCGATCGCCAAAGCGTCCGCCTCGTCCGATCCGGGCGTTTCTTTCAACCCTAAAACCGCGCGCATCATGAACCCCACTTGATTCTTTGCCGCCGCGCCGCAACCCGTCGTGGCTTTCTTAATCGAACGCGCCGGATACTCAAAAATCAAAACGCCTCGCTCCGCCACAGCCACCAGAGCCGCTCCGCGAGCCGCCCCAAGCGCGATTGCCGTGCTTCGATTTTGCACATAAATGACGCCCTCCACCGCCGCTTCTTCAGGCCGGTATTGCTCCATGACTTCCTTCAACCGTTCGTAAATGTTCAGCAAACACGCGGAATGCGAGAGCGAAGCAACGTTGGCGATTTTTCCAAAAACCAGCGCGCGCGCCGCGCCGCCGCTCCATTCCACCACCGCATAACCCGTGCTGCGCACGGAAGGATCAATGCCTAAAATACGCATGGTTTTCTGCTAGTCGCGTCTCCACTCCTGCGACAAAGATTGAGGGTATTGGTAACGCCACGTCGTCATCAGCCTGTCAAATTCAACCAGTCGATGATACATGCCGCTTTCCGTTCTGGGATTGCTCTCCACCTCTTTTTTATACTTCGCCCAAGCGGGAATGATCTTGGCGATTAAACGCGGCCGGCGTTTCTCTTCCACCGACTCAAAAGCGGTTTTGACCAAATCGGGACGTTGAAAAAAAGCCTCCGCGCCAATGCGCGGCAATTCTTCGTTCGGATTTTCCAACAAAACTTCCAACGCCTGCGCCATTTCACAAGCAAGGTCTTTTGCATCGGGCAACTGCTGCTCCATCACCACCTTCGCCGCGCGAAAAACGGGAAGAAGAACGTTCCGAAGAAACTCTTCCTTTTGGCCGCTTTGAAGATACGCCTCCGTGGCTCTATAAACATCGCCGGATTGAATAGGCCGGGTCGCTCTCTTTTCGGCGCGCGCGCCAATATTGAAAACAAGCGTCAACCCTATTAAAATCCAAAAAGCGTTTCTCATTTCACGCTTCTTGCAAAACGTCACTTCCTCATCAATTTGAACGCGCCATACTGCATCACAGCGCGGCGGTCATTGATCTCCGTCGGCGTTAAGGTCAGGAGAATGCCGCCGTCTTCTTGGCGTTCCATTTGCGCTTCGCCTTTATTTCCAAAATTATCCGCGAACTCAAACTCCATTTGCGAAGGGTTCGTATAGGGCATGGCGTGTTCGATCTCCACCGTTCGGCCCGGCGTCCATGTCACATTAATAGACAAGCGAAGCTGGTCATCCTTTTTCCACGGACGCAAAACCGCTTCTTTCTTCACCGGCTCCGACGCCTCATTCTCATAAACATAGACGCCTAAAGACGCTTCTTGAACCTTTTGAGGCGCAGCAGCCGGAGCTTTCGCCTTTCTGGAACAACCGCTAAAAACCGCCAAAACACAAAAGAAAACCGCTAAAGGATAACGTAACAACATAAAAAATATAACCCTCCTGCCGCGCATTTTCTCCGCTTTCCTTTCCTTGTCCAGAGCTTTTCTAATGAAATTCAGGCTAGGATTTTTAAAAAGACGGGTTACATTTTAAAAAAAGGAAACATTTTCATGAACCTTAGCCCCCTTAGAAAGAACAGAGGTTTTACCCTCATCGAACTGCTCGCCACGCTCACCATCATGGCCATTATGTCCGCCATGCTGTTTCCTTTTATCGGCAATTACATCGCAAGGGCTAATCAAAGCACGAACTTTCGCAGTCTCAAACTTGTGGATGATGCCATGGGCCGTTTTCAAGCCCTGAAATTTCAATCTTTTGATCAGATCGGCATTGATCGCTGGGGATTGCAAGATGCCGACACTGCCGGAGCAGATAATAATATGTTGGTGATGAGCGCCGCGTTGACGCAAAACATTCTTACCGACATCCAAGGCAAAAATCCCACCAACACAAGCGGCTTCGACCAAACCTTGCAGATTCCGCCCGACGGGCTGACCACTAATAATCTCATCATCATCCGCCAAGGCGGATTACTCACGCGCGCTTGGTCCACGTGGCGTTACCGGAGGAAAGTGGATAGAGACGGTGTGAATCGAAAAAACATTGTTGTTCCCGCGACAGATTTCATGACGTGGACGGTGGACCAACTCAACGCCGACTTCAGCGGTAATTAAACCGCCTCTTCTTCGCTGGCTGTATCTCTATTGATCAATTCATGTTGCCATTGAGCATCGTTAGCCATGCTTTGATCTTTTCCCTCGGCTTTTTCGTTGCTGTTCATCTGTTCCTCTAAACGAAAGCCTTTCCCCCCTCCTGCCTGTCTTGCTGCGCCTCCGCCGCAAAGAAAATTCACCAATCTTACTTCCCTCGATCCTTGCTCATTTTCTTCGTCGGCAATTTTTAAAAACTCGCCGATTTGATCTTGATGCCTCAAGTCGCCGCGACTTTGCAAAAGCTCATGGCCTAAAACACGGAAGAGCTCTTTATCTTGACCAACAACGCTAAAAATTTCCCAAAGCTCTTCTTTCAATTCCGGATTGCCATTGATGCAGCGCAGCCATTCGAAAATTTCCTCGTCGCTTAACCCTTCCGCCCCCAGCGCATCTTTGAACATCTCCGAAACATCGTCATTGTAAGAAGCAAGAGCGTCTTGAGCGGGTTTCCCTTTATTTTTCGTCGAAGACTTTTCTTGCTTCAGAAAAGGCGCGCCAACGGCAGCCTTTGCCTGTCGGGCGAGTTTGATTTGATGCCCTTTGAAAAAAAACGCCAACCGACCCTTTTCTTGGGGATTATTGGTTCTCAAAAACCGCAAGATTTGTTGCAAAACATGCGCGTCAGGCCGCCCGTCTTGCTGGCGCGAAAACTTGCGCGCAAGGGAAGCTATACCTTTCGCTAAAAGCTTCCTCTCTCGCCGCGTGAGATAGCCCCCCTTTAACCCGTCGCCTTTCATATTTCAAAAATGCGGCATTTTGCGGCTTTTGTAAAGGAACTCAACCCGACGCGCCATCGTTACAAATATAGTGGAGAAATAGAACTTCTTCCTCTACAAAGAAAAAATGAAATTAGCGGTTATTGGAACGGGGCAAATGGGGCGGGCCATCACGTCCGGTCTTTTGATGAACAAAGTTTTTTCCGCCAACCAAATCATTGGCGTGGAAAAAATGGATGCCGCGCGGGACACCTTTTTAAGCCTCGCTTCCGATCAATTAAGCTGCGCAACCAACATTGAAGACGGTTGCCGCGAAGCTTCCGTGGTGCTGCTTGCGGTGAAGCCCCAGCAATTTTCTGAAGTTTTGTCGGAGCTGGCCAAGATAGACCAACTCGCGACAAAACTTTTCCTTTCCATCGCCGCCGGCGTCACGTTGGAGCGCATTCAGCAAGCGTTAGGAAAAGACGCCCGCATCATCCGCGCGATGCCTAACACGCCCGTTTTGGTCAACAAAGGCGTGACGGCTTTTGCGGGTAACGTTCGCGCAACGGAAGAAGATTTGCGCGTAGCGGAAAAGATTTTCGGCTCAACGGGCTGCGCCTATCGCGTGAAGGAAGATGTCTTAGACACCGTGACGGCCTTGAGCGGCTCCGGGCCAGCTTACTTCTATCTTTTTGTGGATTGCCTGTGTCAAGCTGCGGCGGCTCGCGGTTTAAAACCTGAAATGGCTTTGGACATGGCCGCGCGAACGGCTCTAGGAGCGGCAACGATGCTTTTGGAAACGAAAAAATCTCCCGCGGAACTTATCGCGCAAGTGCGCAGCAAAGGCGGGACGACCGAAGCCGCCTTGCGCGTTTTTGAAGAGCGCGGCTTGGCCCCTCTCTGTGAAGCGGCGGTGGACGCCGCTTGGAAACGTTCCAAAGAATTAGCCTCAAGCTCGTCATGACACACCAAGAAAAAATGCGCGGCTTTTATTCCCTCGCCGCGTTGGGGCTTTTCGCCTTTTTTCTGCAACTGGCATTTTACACCATCCTCCAAGGAAGCGAAGAACCGCGGCTTTACGACGCCGACGCTTACATGCGCCTTGTCCGCGTTGAGGAACTTCATCAAACAGGCGATTGGTTCAGCAACGTCATTTCCCGCAGCAACGCGCCTTACGGAGAAAGTCTGCACTGGACGCGGCCTCTGGACGTTCTTTTGCTGGCTGGCGCATGGCTTTTTCATTTTTTCACAAACTTCCATCACGCCCTGCTCCTCTGGGGAATTGTGATCAGCCCTCTGCTGCAAATCCTCGGCATGGGAGCGATGGTCTGGGCGATTGCCCCTTTTATGAAGCGGGAATATCTCTGGCACGCGGCTGCTCTTTTTTTATGGACGCCCGCCACTCTCGTGCCCTGCGTTTGCGGCAGGCCGGATCACCATAGTTTGCTCGTCCTTCTTTTCGTTTTAGAAATAGGCTGTGCGCTGCGGCTGGTCGCCGCCTTTTTTTCAGAGCAGGGGAAACAAAGCGTCGCGCGTTTTTCATGGATTCTCGGCGGTCTTTTAGCCCTTTCCATGTGGATCAGCGTGGAGTCGCTCGCCGTCGTCGCCCTGTGCCTCGGCCTTCTTGCGGCGCTTTGGCAATCATCTTTAATCAACCCGCGCAACCGCTCATCCGTCAGCTCCGCTATCGCGCGCGTTTCGCTGGCTCTTTTTATCGGCAGTTGCGTTGCCCTTGCGTTGGAAAAACCGTTCTCTCATTGGGGCTTGGCGGAAGTTGATTGCCTTTCCGTCGTTCATCTTTCCATTTTTGGTTTTTTCGCCCTGTGCGGCTTGGTTGCGATGGGGATGGAAGCACGGCTTCCATTACCAACTTCCAGCCGCGCGCGTTTCATTTTTGCAGCAATCGTTCTCGCGGGCTTATCGGCTGTCATCGGCGTCTTTTTTCCCGATTTCTTTCGAGGGCCTTATGCTCACCTCAACCCGCTCGCCAAGGAAATATGGCTCAAAAAAGTT
>JAZDII010000108.1:0-5554 GCA_043805085.1 bacterium | reverse complement strand
AAGCACCTCAAGCTTGCGCGTCTGCCATTTCGCCACGAGCGCGTGGTGAAGCAAAACGAGCATTATGGCCGGACGTGTTTTGCCTGTCCAACTTATTTCAAGAAGGCGTTAAATCTCTTACTTCTCAAGGTCATGTGGGGCGAGGGAAGTCGAGTAGGCTTCTTCGGAGGAGGCGAGCATTTTTCCTTCGTTGTTTTGCTCGGCGATTTGTTTCTCCCCCTTTTCCATCATTTTTTCAAAATAATCCGTGAAAGGGATGGGGGCAAAAAGGTCTCCTTCGTAATGGATGAAGTAGCGCTCTGCTTCATGGGAGCTTATTTCGCGGCCTAGGATGAACTTCAATCTTTCGAGAGGTAAAGAATGGTCGTCAATCAGGGCGATAATATCGGTTTCGCCGAATTGCAGTTCTTGACTAAAGGAAGAGGACGTTCTTTTGATGTTTTCAATGTCTGTTGAAGAAAACCAACCTTTTAAGGTTTTCATTCTACGCAATTTGACGAAGTCATTTACGTCCCGCTTATGGCCGTCACTGATGAGATAAGGGCAAAGTTCAATGTTTCTTTGAGCAAAAAATTCGATGAGTTGTTCAAGAACTTTTTCTAGATTTTTTTGAGTATCAGCCGTGCCCGTTAAATCTACAAACAATCTATAAGTTCGTTTGGTCATGTTCTTTAATCTCTTTTTTAACAGGCGTTGCTAAAATTTTATCAATCCTGTGTTTGTCCATGTCCAGAACTTCAAAATGGAAGCCGCCGAATTCAAAGGCGTCGCCTTCGATGGGGATGCGACCGAAGTGGTTGAGAATAAAGCCGCCAACGGTTTGGTATTCGTCTTGGACTTCGCCCGGCAACGTCTTGAAGTTGAGCTTTGCTTTAAATTCATCAATGTCGAGCATGGCATCAATGAGCCATGTGCCATCTTTGCGCAGCCGCGCTTGGTAACGCTTGGGTTGGTCTTTGGACGGCATCTCGCCGACGATGGCCTCTAGCACGTCTTGCAGGGTTACCAGTCCTTCCACGCCGCCGAATTCGTCCGATACGAGGGCGATATGCAGGCCGGTTTGTTTGAAGCTTTCCAACAGTTTAATGGCGGATATGGAGGTGGGCACGAAGAGCGGTTCCATGAGCACGGATTTCAAATCCGCTTTGTTGGCGAGGGAGAGGTTGGCCCAGAGCGCTTTGACGGAGACAATGCCGAGCACGTTGTCGCGGCTGGTGTCATACACGGGGAAGTAGGAATGGCCGCTGGCGACGACTTTGCGCCAGTTCGCTTCGTCTGAATCCCGAATGCTCAACCAAATGATACTGCCGCGCGGCGTCATGAGCTGACCCACCTTGAGTTGGTCGAGGTTTAAAACTCCTTCCACCATTTCCTTTTCAGCTTTTTCCAGAACACCGGCGCGCAAGCCTTGTTCCATCAAAATTTTCAGCTCGTCTTCCGAAACAGCGGCTTCTTTTTTAGATAGGCGAATGCCGAAAAGGTTGAGAACGATGTCCGTGGAGGCGCTTAAGAAGCGAACGAGAGGTGATCCCAGCCGCGAGAGCAGATCCATCGGCTTAGCCATAAACAGGGAAATTTGATCAGGGTAATGCAAGGCAAGGCGCTTAGGCACTAGCTCGCCGAAAATGATGGAAAGAAAAGTAATGGCCAGCACGACAAGCGTGATGCTGATTTCTTGTCTATACACTCCAATGTAAGGCACATTCACCAGCCCGTTGGCGAGTTGCGCGGCAATCGTTGCGCCGCCGAACGCGCCAGCAAAAACGCCCACCAGCGTAATACCGAATTGCACGGTGGAGAGTAAGCGATTGGGAGAATTCGCTAGTTCTAAAGCTGTTGCAGCCCGTTTGTCGCCCTTATCTAAAAGTTTCTGCAAATGAGATTTACGAACGGAAACGAGCGCAATTTCCGACATCGCAAAAATGCCGTTGGCTAGAATGAGGAGGAAGATAATGAGAATTTCTGTGCTAGGAAACATGATATTTTTTAAGGTAAAGGGTGGGTTTAACTATCAGAACAGGGGAGAAAAAGCAAGGAGACAAACGACCCCTAAAAAACGCAATCCATCATAAAAATCAGCACCATAACTAACGCCACTGCCAGTCTTAGCACGCCCGATACAATCATGCCGATGGCGACAGCCGCGCCCGTAATGGATGCTTCGCGCAGTTTGCGTTCCGCCACAAAATACTCGCCCATCATCGCGCCTAAAACGACTCCTACAATCATCCCCGGCAAACTCAAGAACGCGCCGAGAAAAAAACCTACTATCGCGCCAATAACTCCCCACTTAGACGCGCCGGTCTTTTTGATGCCGAAAATAACGCAAATCCAATCCATCAACAAAGCGGTGATGGTTAAGATAAAAATAAAAGCGACCGTGAACCATGAGAGGTGAGGTAGAAACCACTTATGAACCAGAACACCCGCAAAAATAAAAAACGGGCCGGGTAACGCAGGCACAAACACGCCGACAAGGCCCAACACAATAAAAAAGATGGAAAGACCCCAGACGAGAATTTCAACGCCATCCATAGGAAAGATGATGAAGTAGTATTTCCATTGTTGCCATCAGAAAGAAAACCGTCACGCCCGCTACTTGGAAGCCCGCTGTGGTGAGAAACTCTCGCACGCGGATGGGTTGATCGCCTTGAATTTCAATCTCACGCTCTTTCACCGCCCCGCCGCAGCCGCAATGTTTGCGCAATTCGCGCGCAAGTTTTTCGATTTCGTTCTGATGAATTTCTGGAGCAAACGCGCTGACAACAACAACGGTTTTACCTCCGCGATGAGCCGTTTCCCGCCTTAAGACGACTCGGCCTTTGCGGGATGGCTTTGGCTGAACAGGAAGCACGGCGGTTGGCGCAGGCAAGGGGAGCAAAGCTTCCGGAAAAACATTGGAGTCGAACGCGGCAAAGGGATTTTGCAATCCCATTTGGCTGCCGCTTGTGTCCACCTTGATTGCAGATTTTTTACTCACAGGCGAAAGTTATGCATGTTTTCCGGAAGAAAAAATCGAAAAAAGCTGGCGTCGCTTGTTTCCCTGACGTATGAAGCGCGAATGAAGAATTGGACGCGATGGTTGTTGGGCGCGCTGCTTTTAGTCGGTTGCGCAGGCACGGGAGGTTCGAGCGCGACAAGCCCTTATCTTGTCGTCAAAGAATCCACGCCTCTTATGGAATCCGGTCCAAACCAGACGACGCCTGCGACGCGCACCTTGGAATCCGGCACGCGCGTTCGCATCATCAACAACGCAGGCTCATCCGCCTATGTGGAAACAGTGGACGGCAGCCGCGGCTTCATCCCTGCCAGCGTGTTGGAAGAACAGAGAGAATAGCTCTAGGACTCCGGCGCAAGATTCCAGTCTTGCGCGTATTTCTTCTTCTGCCGGTAAAGCGCAAGCCTCTCCTTCATCGCGGCAAGATGCGGTGAATCAGGGAAAAGCTTAATCGCGCGCGCCAGCGTGTTGCTCGCTTGAGAAAAATTCCCCATTTCCGCGTAACCCGCCGCCAAAAGATCATAATTATCCGCAGACTCCGAAGCGTGCAGCGCCTTTTGCGCGTACGCTACCGCCACACTGCCGTCGCGGAAACGCAGTAGCGGCGCAGTAGACCTCAACCACGACAACGCCGCGTAATCACTCACCGTGCGCGGAGACAGCTCCACCGCCGCGCGGAGATCGTCCAACCCCTTGTCATTCACGCGAAGTTTGATGAAGCAAATGCCGCGTTGAATCAGTGCGACAGGCGATTCCGGCTCCACAGCCAAAGCCTGCGTATAAAAATCAACCGCCTCCGCATAACTTCCCGCGTTATCCCTTTCAAACCCTTGCTTCATCAACTGCGCAAACTTATCCATATCCGCCTCTTTTTTTTCCGGCGGGGGAGCGGCTTCGGTTGAATTGGTAGGAGGGGTGGGCTCGGTTGGTTGAGCAGGGGCAGCCGCTTCTTCCGCTCTCGCCAAAACAGGGGCTAAAAGCAAAAAGCAAAAAACGAACCAACGCATACAGAGGGCACACCATAGACGCCCCTTCGCGCTAGACAATTCAAAATACCTTGAATCATCGGAAAAAAACGACTACGTAATACACCTTCCGCGCCTCACAACGCGCTCATCTTTGCGGGTGTAGTTCAATGGTAGAACGGCAGCCTTCCAAGCTGCACACGAGGGTTCGATTCCCTTCACCCGCTTTTGTTTTTTGAATCAAACTGCCTCGGCGCGCGTCTAATGAAGCGAAAGTTGTGTTGTAACAAAAATAAGAAAGGGAAGGTGAGAAAAGGTGAAACTTACTAAAAGTTTGACGTTATTCACTATTGGCGCGGGGTTGATCATTTCTTGTTTGAACGCCGCGCAGGATTCCACAAGCACTCCTATCGGGAGTAAGCCCTCCTCTACCATGAACGAAGAAAAAGGGACAAAAAAAGGAGCCCAGCAAGATCGGGAGGCATTGAAAGAAGAAATCCGCCAGTTTGAGGAAAAAATTCGTGACGATGAAAAGGAGCTGAAAGATGCGGAAAAATCAGGAAGAGCACAAGCTGCCGAGACCGCACGCACTATGCTCGAAAGGGACAGACAGACTCTCAAGGAAAAGAACGAGAAACTGAAGGAGCAAGAGCGCGAGGAACGCAGCTGGAAACCCCAAAAAGAATCATCTGAAGGTGGTTCCTCGGGAAGAAGTGTCATTCGTTTAGTTTAAAGGGTTGAATGCAATCACGCCGTGAAAAAAGGCGCGAATAAGAAATCCTCAACAACGGCAGGCATCACCCTGCCGTTGTTATTTTAGATGGTTTTTTCGAATGTTTTCTTTAGCAGAGCTTGCATGCGATGGACGTCGGCGGGGCGAATGGATTTTTGATAGATGCCGTGTTTCATGGTGTATTTTTTAGCCAAGAATATTTTTTTCAGGGGAAGAAACGGGTCTACATGGTAAGGGATGCCCAAGGCTTGAAGGATTTTCAGTTTCCAGCCGCGCCGGAAATCGTTCCAGCGAAGGTGCGACCAATCGGGGCGGGGACGTTGTTTGAGAAGGTCGGCAATGAGGTTGGCGATGGTTTGGATAGAAGTTCCACGCGGAACATTACACCATTTTTGAAGGTGTCGTTGGCGTCCTTGGAGGTAGGAAGATTGTTCGGGGTTTTGGAGTTGCGCTTCGATGGTATTGACGAGGCGCGCCGGATCATCGCAAAGCGGTTGGAGTTCGGCAAAGAAAGGCGCGTAAAGCACGGGATGACGGTCAAAAACGAGTTCAACGGTCGGTTTTTTCGCGATCCACGCTTCCATGGCGGTGGTGCAGTTTTCGCAGCTAATACGCAGGTCGCAGTTAAAGAGGAGTTGGGTGATATTGCTTTCGCTGTCGAGTTGAACCCATTGCCGGTCTTCCGGCTCGAGTTGTTCGAGCCAGTTTTGATAGCGTTTTAATTTTTCACGCGGATGAGGGCGGACGGTGAGGCGGTAGCGTCGTGATTTGATAATGGCGTTGAGGTAATCGAAAATGCGCTGGCTGGAGCGGTAATGGCTTTCGATGAGGCTGTAGTAATCTTTGTAAATGGGGATG
>JAZDII010000107.1:0-9520 GCA_043805085.1 bacterium | reverse complement strand
CGGCATTCTTGAAAATTTTGCTCACGATAGCGCCGTTCGAGCCTCCTCCCGGTTTTCGTTTGTTGCCGTTTTTAAAATCGCCATGAATTCCGACGATTTCGTCGATGTGATTCGGCGTCCCTTCCTTGCCATCTCCTATTTCGTTACGCTTATTTCCGAGGCTCTTTTTCATCTTCACGTAAAATTCGCGGGCATCGATAAGCTGGACTTTTCCTTTCCGGTGTTCTTCCTTACGGTTCGTCAACAACCAGACATACGTCGAGATACCGGTATTATAAAAAAGCTGATCGGGAAGCGCGACCACGGTTTCTAGTAAATCGCTCTCGATAATCCATCGGCGAATATTCGATTCACCGCTACCGGCATCTCCTGTAAAAAGCGGAGAACCGTTAAAGACAATCGCGATTCGGCTTCCGCCCTTGGCGGGCGGTTGCATCTTGGATATCATGTGCTGAAGAAAAAGAAGCGAGCCATCGTTGATTCGAGGCAGTCCGGCACTAAAGCGTCCGTTGGGTCTCTGATGCTCTGCGCGAATTTCTTTTTCCTGTTGTTTCCACTCCACGCCGAACGGAGGATTTGCTAGCATATAATCAAATTTTTCTTGCGGAAATCCGTCGCTCTTAAAAATACAACCGAGCTTAATGTTGTCGGCTTCTTCGCCCTTAATGAGCATATCGGAACGGCAGATCGCCCATGCGCTATCGTTCCAGTCTTGCCCGAAGAGGTGCGGCTGAGCGTGCTTATTATGTTCGCGGATATACTTGTCGGCGACAGAGAGCATTCCGCCGGTGCCGCACGTCGGATCGTAGATTTTCTTTACGACGTGGCTCTTGTTTAAATCTTTCTCGGGGGAAAGCAGGAGGCTAACCATTAGTTTAATCACTTCGCGAGGCGTGAAGTGCTCTCCGGCTTCCTCGTTCGACTGTTCAGCCCCTATTCTAATGAGTTCTTCGAAGATGTAGCCCATTTGCAAGTTGTCTATCTTAGACAACGATAAATCCATCTTTGGTCCGGCAAATTCCTTGATGACTTTGTAAAGAAGTCCTTTTTCCGCCATCTTCCTAATCTCATCGCCGAATTCAAAGCGTTCAACGATCTCTCTGACATTCGGGGAGAACCCGGTGATATAGCTACTAAGATTAGCGGCGATTTGATTGGGGTCATTGAGAAGACTTCCAAAATTAAACTTGGAGAGATTGTAAAAGGGGACGCCCGTAATCTGCCTTAATTTTGCCTGAACGATCTTTTCAGATTTTCCTTTGATCTTATTGTACTCATCGAGGACGTCTTTTCTTGTCTCCTCCAGAATACAGTCAAAACGCCTCAAAACCGTTAGCGGTAGGATGACTTTTTTATATTCGTTTCTCTTGTACGGACCTCTTAGCAGATTGCAAATATTCCAAATAAAACCGACCATTGCGGTATGTGTTTCGATCGTCATCGTCTGTCTCCTCAATTAGTTGCGATTATCTTGTGGCTCAAGGACAAAATTTATACAAGCTAATTTTCGACACGAGCGGCGGGAAGTAGCAGGGGAATCATTTTTTCCGTTGTTCGTTAATCGCGAAGCCTGCGAATTCTTCAAGCAAAGAACGTAAAAAGCATTAGAATACGAAAACGAGGACGAAAAACACCATGGAAAAGAACCTAAAAAAACTTCTTTCCCACGGGTGAAAATCGCGGAAGAATCCCCGTAGAAGAAAACGAACTTTATGAGCGAAGCAAATGCCAATGATTTTGCCGAAGGAGACAACTCTCCTGTCTGCCGTATTTTGTCTCTCGATGGCGGCGGCGCGAAAGGATTCTACACCTTGGGCGTTCTCAAGGAACTCGAGGGCATGCTCGGGTCCCCGCTATGCAAAAATTTCGATCTGATCTTCGGGACGAGCACGGGCGCCATTATCGCGGCGCTTCTGGCGCTGGAGAAATCCGCAGACGATATCCACCGACTTTACAAAGAACACGTTCCTTCGATTATGCGCCAGCCTATAGCAACAATGAGAACGTCGGCTCTTAAACGCCTCGCCAAATCCATATTCGGAGATTTAGATTTTTCCGCCTTCAAGACAAGAATCGGCATTGTAGCGACGCATTGGGAACTCGAAAAACCCATGATTTTCAAAACTAACCTCGATCAGGCGCACGGGCGCAAAGGAACTTTTCTCCCCGGATTCGGATGCACGATCGCCGACGCCGTTATTGCTTCATGCTCGGCGTATCCGTTCTTCGAACGCCCAAAATTACAAACGAGTCAAGGCGACGCGGTCGAAGTCGCGGACGGCGGCTTTTGCGCCAACAATCCGACGCTATACGCCATCGCCGACGCAGTCATGGCTCTGAAACACGACCGCAAAAATCTCCGAGTGATAAGCATTGGCGTCGGCTCTTACCCTGACCCCAAATACCCTTTTTGGAAAGCGTGGCTAAGAAAAAATAAGCTCGTCCAACTGCTTCAGAAAACTCTCAACGTGAATACCTGCTCGATGGAGCAATTACGACAGGTCTTGTTCAAGGATGTGCCAACCATTCGAATCAGCGAAACTTTTTCAAAACCCGAATTGGCGACCGATTTAATGGAGCACAACTTAACCAAACTCGATCTTCTTTATCAGCGAGGGAGAGATTCTTTCGCGCCGCACGAAATTCAATTACGATCCTTCTTCGGGATCGAGGAGGCTCTCTGTGTCGATACCTGAATCCCAACTTGAAACATGGTCGAGCCAAGGCGCGATAACTACATCCGCTTCGACTTATGCGACCATAAGAAACGCCCTCGAAGCGAAAACCGCGATGTACGCTGACAAGGAATTCGAGATATTCCTGCAAGGCTCCTACGGAAACGATACGAATATTTACGCTGAGAGCGACGTCGATATCGTTATTCTTTTGAAGTCCTCGTTTTATCGCGACATCTCGCGTCTTTCCGCCAGCGAACAGGAAGCCTATCGCGCTCAAGCCACTTCCGGCACCTACGACTACAAAGATTATAAGAATCACGTCGAAGCGGCGCTTAGAAAAGTGTTCGGAGCATCCGTAGAGTGCGGTAAAAAATCGATCAAAGTCAAGGCGGACGGCTCGCGAAGAAACGCTGACGTTATTCCCGCTTTCCAGTACCGCTTTTACAAATATTTCGATTCCAGCGATTCAAGCAATCCCAAAAGCTACGATGAGGGCATCAGCTTTTTCGATCAGGCAGACAGGCAAATCATCAACTACCCAAAAGCGCATTCCGCCAACCTCACGCTCAAACACCAAAAGACGAATGGGATGTTTAAACCGATGGCAAGAATTTTTAAGAACATCAGAACTCGCTTGGTCGACGACGAAATCATCGACGCTGGACTCGCTCCATCGTATTTCATCGAAGGCATGCTTTACAATGTTCCTAATGAGAAGTTTACTGGAAACTATAAAGACGCCTTCGTCGCCTGCAAGGATTGGCTCATAGAAACCGACAGAACGAATTTTCTTTGCGCCAATATGCAACAATCGCTTTTCGGCAACACCTCCGTCACATGGACCGAGGAGAATTGCCAAAAATTCCTCAAAGAAGTCTCCGATCTATGGGATGGCTGGAATGCGCGGGAAATATTCGGCTCGTTCGAAAAATTATTGAACCCGTGGAATTAAAATTTCTGTGCTTATAAAATGCGTTTTACGGGCGTAATTTCATAAAAATCCCTTAATATTTGCACCATTTTAGCTCTCACTAAAATAGGGTGTATCAAACTGTATTTGAGGGATTTACGGACAAATGGTGCAAATTCAAGGTAACAAAACGGGGTCAAAAGTGCAGATTCAAAGGAACGAAATGGTGCAGATTCAAGGGAGTTTTACAAATAAACTTCTTATTTAAACATGGCGGACAGGGCGGGATTCGAACCCGCGTTAGCTTTCACTAAACACGCTTTCCAGGCGTGCCCGATCAACCACTCTCGCACCTGTCCTAAATCAAGGGGAAGGGCTTTTTAGCGAAAAAGACGTTGTCGGGCTAGGCTAATTTTGCCCTTTAAAAAAATAGTGCTTCCTGTCATTCCCGAGAGCGTTAGCGAGTCGGGAATCCAGATGGTAAGTAACTGGATTCCCGCTTTCGCGGGAATGACACAGGGAGAAATGATGTTTTTTGATAGATTACACTTCCAATCGCCGCTTCTCTTAGAGCAAGTAATTTTAAAACGCGGCGGAAAGGGCGACTTGCCCGTAAGGCGCGCCGCCGCTGGTAAGGATAAGGTCGGACTGCGGGTATTCCAACCGCCTGTCAAACACCCAGCCGCCCTCCAGTTCCAATTTCATGAAAGGCAAAAATCTCCACGCCACGCCGCCGCCGGCATGGATTTCCCGGTAAGCAACATTGTCATTATCCAAATCCGTTCTCCCCATTTTGCTGCCGAAGTTTTCGCCGACTTGATAATTGCCCCCTTTGATTTCTCCGCCGACGTAAAGCGTCAAACCCTCGATCACTTCATACTCCAAGCGCGGTTTGGGGAACAGGAGCATGAGCGTCCATTGATCGGCGAATTTCCAGCGCACGCCCGCGCCCGGCAAGACAGGAATGGAAGAGCGCGGGTTGACCATCACGCCAAAGAACCATTGCAGGTCTTTATCCACAATATAAGAAAAACCGATGGTGGAGGGCATGTTGACGTCGTCAAAGCTGATGTCATGAAAATCGCTGTAAAGGCCCGGCTCGACTTCCACGCGCATGAGCCAGTTATCCGAAAGCTCAATATCCGCCCCAATCACTGCGGCGACTGATTGAAGCGTGTTGGGCACAGGCGCGCCGCTGGGGATGCCAAAGGAAAATCTTTGCCAATCCGCGCCGAAGCGAAGAATCAAGCCATCCGTCAAGTCATAGGATAAAATGTAACGCGCGCTGCTGCTCTGGGAATCAAGCTTGCCCAAATTGGCGTCGCCTTGATGGAGCGTCGCCTTGCCAGCGTAAGAATAATCCGTGGAAAACTCATGCGAGAGCATTGGCCGCTTGAGCTCGGCGGCAGCGTCGTCGGAAGGTTCTTCCGCATAGCTTACAGCAACCAATACCGCAAGTCCTGCAATTAGGCCTATTGCCTTCCTAGAAAGGATTTTCACATAGTTCTCCACCAGCCAACTTAAGAAACCCTTTTTAAGAAGCAACTAAATAAAACAGGTTTTGCATCCCACCCCTTCGCGTGAATTTTGGCTTGGTGTTCGGCGGTTCATCCTTTAAATTATAAGATAGTGTTCCAGATTGTCTTTAAACCTATCAGCAGCGCGGAGATGTCCATGCTGCCAAAATTGTTGCAGCTCGAAATTTTGAGCGAATTCAACGTGCTGACGCCTGATTTTTTGGAAAAGAATCCTGATAAATTCGGCATGGTGAAACACGGCGGCCGCGCCTTGTATCGCTACCGCGCCAAGGATTACCGCATTTATTTTGAAAAAACAGAGCAAGGCTTTCTCATCCACCGCGTGCTGCACAAGAACACGGTCAAAGACTTTTTCTTCCGCTCGCGCTTGTCGTCTTCCGAGGACGAAGGCTGGAAAAAAAATCCGGAATTCTGGAAGTTAATTGACCCACCCTCTTCCATCTCGTCCGCGACGGTAAAAAAATAGGTCTCTTTGTGGGTGTGTCTTTGTTGTTTTTTTACGCGGCATCGTCGGCTCTATTATTGACGCTGGGCTTCGCGCCGTTTTCTCAAGCATGGGCGGGATGGATCGCGCTGATTCCCCTTGCGCTTTGCATCGGAAGGAAAAACGTCTCGCTCTGGCAAACCGCTTGGCTCGGCTTTTTCTTCGGCGCGGCGCATTTTCTCTCCAGCCTATTTTGGCTCACGGAAGTTTCTTGGGCGGGATGGATCGCGTTGAGCCTTTACCTCGCTCTTTACCCTACGCTCTGGACGCTCTTCTGGCGGCTCTGCGTTTCTCCGCGCTATGATTCCCTTGCCAACATCCTTCGCGCTCTGGCGGGCGCGTGCGCATGGACCGCTCTGGAATGGCTGCGCGGCGCGCTGTTCACAGGCTTCCCGTGGAACATGCTCGGCGTGACGCAACATTCCATCATTCCCCTTATCCAAATCGCCGACATCGGCGGTGTGCTGCTCCTATCGTGGCTCGTCGTTTTTGTTAACCTCACTTTCGGCCTCACCCTGCGCCGTTTCTGGCTGGAAGCGCGCGCGCAAGAACCGCGCAAAGCTCACGTGGATTTCTTCCTCGCCGTCGCGCTTGTGGCTCTCGCTTTCACCTACGGCATGCATCAACTCAACCACCCGCCCCTCGCTAAAACGAGTCTGCGCTATCTCGCCATTCAACCGAGCATCCCTCAAGACCCTTGGCGACAAACTCCAACAGTTCCCACGCTGACCAAACTGCGCCAGCTCACCGCCACCGCTCTTTCCTTACAAACAGAGCCGCCGCAGCTTATCCTCTGGCCGGAAACGCCCATCGCCGCCAGCGTCTTTGAAGAGCCTTTTTTCACCGCCACGGTGAGAGAACTAATGAAAGGCCAACCCTTCGCCCTCTTACTCGGCTCGGACGACTACACGCTAACGCAATCCTTCAACTCCGCCGTCCTGCTTCAACGCGAAGGCGCGAACGCCCAAGTGTATCACAAAAATCATCTCGTCATCATGGGCGAATATGTTCCTTTCACGAAAATTTTTCCCTTTTTAAGAAAATTCGTTCCGTCGGGCACAGACTTTTCCGCAGGCGAAAAAACCGGCCTTTTTGAGATGGCCCGCGAAGGCAACGTCTTGCGCCTCGCGCCATTGATTTGTTTTGAAGACATCTTGCCGTCCCTCGTCCGGCGCGCCGCGCAAGAAAATCCCGATTTACTTGTGAACCTGACCAACGACGGCTGGTTCCGCCACTCCGCCGCCTCGCGCCAGCACTTGCACAACGCGCTGTTTAGGACGATTGAACTGCGCCGTCCCATGCTGCGCGTAACCAATAACGGCGTCACCGCCGCCATTTCCGCGTTCGGCATTCCGCACCCCGTTTTCAACGAGAACGGCGACATTCACGCCGCAGGTTTTTTAACGGGCAACTTGCCACTACCGACCGCCGCGCCCACTATTTATCAGCAATGGGGCGATTGGATTGCCTATTTTTCCTTGCTTATAACAATAGCGACGCTCGTTTTCTTATTCTGTTATGAAAAAAACATTGCCTCCTGTCATTCTCGAGAGCGAAGCGAATCGGGAATCCAGAAACATTGACTTCATGAAAAAGCTGCTGGATTCCCGCTTTCGCGGGAATGACAGTGAGCGGTGTTTTCACAAAAGCAAAAAACTCTCCTCTGCGCTGCAACAAACAAGGTGTTGTTTTTTCGCACGCGGCTGATATTCCTTGAGACCTATGCTCAACAGCACACGCATTCAATCCATCCATGCGCGCGAAGTCTTTGACTCTCGCGGCAACCCCACCTTAGAAGCAGAAGTTCACTTGGCGGACGGCTCTATCGGCTGCGCCATTGTCCCTTCCGGGGCCAGCACAGGAACGCACGAAGCGTTGGAACTGCGCGACGGCGATAAAGGCCGCTACAACGGCAAGGGCGTTCTCAAGGCCGTTGCCCATGTGAAAGAAAAAATCGCTCCAGCGTTGGCGGGCATGGACGCCGTGGATCAACTCGGCATCGACAGCGCCATGCTCAAGCTCGACGGCACGCCGTCGAAGAAAAACCTCGGCGCGAACGCCATCCTCGGCGTCTCGCTGGCCGCCGCGCGCGCAGCAGCAGCGTCGCTCCGCTTGCCTCTCTACCGCTACCTCGGCGGGTCAAACGCGAAGGTCCTGCCCGTTCCTATGGCTAACATCGTCAACGGCGGCGCGCACTCGGATGCGCCGATTGATTTTCAGGAATTCATGATCGTGCCCCGCGGCGCACCTTCCTTCCGCGAAGCCGTTCGTTGGTGCGCGGAAACTTTTCACGCGCTGAAAAGCGTTTTGCATGATCGCCACCTCGGCACGGCCGTGGGCGATGAAGGCGGGTTCGCGCCGAATTTTAACTCGACGCAAGACGCGCTGGAAACCATCGCCGCCGCCGTGAAAAAAGCGGGCTACAAACTCGGCAAAGACATCTTTCTGGCTCTGGACGTGGCTGCGAGCGAATTTTACGACGACGCTTCCAAGCGTTATGTCTTCAAAAAATCCGCCGGACTAAAATTGACAGTTGAAGAACTCGTCTGCTTTTACCAAGAACTGCAAAAGAAATATCCCATCATCTCCGTCGAAGACGGCGCGTCGGAAAACGACTGGGACGGCTGGAAAAAAATGACCGACTTGATGAGCAGCAACACGCAACTCGTCGGCGACGACGTTTTCGTCACCAACATCGCGTTTCTCAAAAAAGGCATCGAACAAGGCGTGGCCAATTCCATCCTCATTAAAGTCAACCAAATCGGCACGCTCACGGAAACCTTGGACGCCATCCAAATGGCCAAAGAAGCCCGCTACACCACCGTCATCAGCCACCGTTCAGGAGAAACGGAAGACACCACCATCGCCGACATCGCCGTGGCCGTGAACGCCGGCCAAATCAAAACCGGCTCCTTCTCCCGCTCCGACCGTTTGGCTAAATATAACCGCTTGCTAAGAATCGAAGAAGAACTGGGAGAAAACGCCGTCTATGGAGGCAAAATCCAAACACTTTGACCCGCGCCGCGTCAAAGTCGCAGCCAAAACAGGAACCATCTGGTCTCACCTGCTCCCTTGGGCTTACATAGCCGTCATGGTGTTAATCGTCGTCATCGTCTTCGGCACGTTCTGGCCTATCATGAATCGCAACCGGCAACTCCAGCGCAACAAAGTTTCCATGCAACAACGCATCGAAACCGCCCAAACGCTCAACCGCTGCCTCCAACAACAAGACCACGCCTTGCAAAACGACTGCGTCTACATCAAACGCATGGCGCGAGACGTCCTCAACGTCGGTAAACCGGGCGAAGTCATTTTTCAGTTTTCGGAGTATAGGGAAGAAGACACAAAGTGCGCCTCCCCTTCTCCTTAAACCTCTGTTTTATTTGGCTCAGGGTAACAGGCGCGCCTCTTTCTCTCTTCCCCTGCCTCGCTCTTTAGCTCCCACAAGAACCATGGGGTGATTATTCTCCACTTAAAAAACAACTTATTCACAAAACTTCGCAAAAAAACAAAAAAAAGATTGTGCGCTTAAAAATGGCCAGTAAGGCTTTAGCTTTTCTTATGAATCATAAAGAACCTATCCGTGTTGCCGTGACCGGCGCTGCCGGTCAAATCTCTTACTCACTTCTTTTTCGCATTGCTTCCGGGTCTATGTTTGGCCCAGACCAGCCGATATGCCTTCATTTAATTGACATCCCGGAAGCGGCTAATGCGCTTAAAGGAATGGTGATGGAACTGGAAGACTGCGCGTTTCCCCTTTTACGCAGCATCGTCCCCACAAATAGTTTGGAAGAGGGTTTTCGCAAAGTGAACTGGGCTATTCTTGTCGGCAGTATGCCGCGCAAGCAGGGCATGGAACGCGCGGACTTACTCGGAATTAATGGGAAATTTTTCTCCACTCAAGGACCGG
>JAZDII010000106.1:0-10108 GCA_043805085.1 bacterium | reverse complement strand
AAACAGCCTCCTTTTTGCAGAGGAGGCTGTCGGGTTAAATTGGTTGGAAAATTTATTCCGCCGGAGTCTCCTTATCCATATTGTCTTCTTCCATGCCCTGACGTTGTTTTTTTACTTCCGGATCCGAAGGATCGCCTTTGTCGGTCTCCGCTTCTTGCTCGTCAGTTTCAGTCGGCTTGGCGGCAGCCGCAGCAGCGACAATAGGAGAACTCGCCTTTTTTTCGTCTTTTTTATCTTTATCACAAGTTCCGCAAGCAGCCGAAACCATCGCCGAAGAAATGAACAGGCTCAACGCGATGGCGCCAAAAAAGATAAACGTTTTTTTCATGTAAATTTTTTCTTTCTGTTGGATTTTAATCGTGCCTTTGCGGTTAGTTGTCGTGTAGCGGCATTAAAACCATTTTTTTGATTTGAGCCAGAACCACATGGCAACCATGCTGCCGCCAGTCACGACAGCGATAATGAGATAGCTGTAAGGTTTGTCAAGTTCGGGCATGTGCCTGAAATTCATCCCATACCAACTGCCTATGATCACAGGAGGCAGAGTGATGGCCGTGAGGGAGGTTAAGACTTTAATCCCTTCATTTGCCTCAAACGAAGAGCGATTCATATAAACGTCAAAATTAAAAAGCAATCGTTCCGTATAGTTGGCTACTGTATCGTCAATGCGCGTCAAATCATCATGCAAGTCTCGAAAATAAGGCTGCATATTGGGGCGGATGAGCTTGCTTGCCCCGCCGCGGCCCAGCCTGTTGATCACTTCGCGTTGGGGACGGACAATCTGGCGCAAACGGGAAAGGTCCCGGCGAATGTCCAGAATATCGCTGATGGAATCCGCTTTTTCTTGGCTAAGAACAGATTCTTCCAGCTCCTCCAGTTCGCTCGTCAACTCATCCATCACCGGTGTGTAATGATCCATCATCACGTCTATGACGGCGTGAGCAAGTTTGTCCGACGTGCGCACAGAAGGGCCGATGCGTTTCATAAAACGTTCCTTCAAATTTTGAACGGAATGAATAGGAGCTTTATGAAATGTCACCAAAAATCTTTCCCAACAAACATATCCAGTTCCATCACACTGAACTTTTCCGCGCGCGAAAAATGCACCACAGGCATGATGAGAAAAAGATAATCATCGTAATCGTCCAGTTTGGGCAACTGACCATCCGTGGCAATGCAGTCCTCGATGGCCAACGGGTGAAAATTGAACATTTTCTCCAAAACTTCTTTCGTCTCCTCCTCCGTCGGGCAGTCTAAATCCAGCCACACCAACAAACCTTTGTCCGCCAGCACGAGCTTCACGGCGTCCAAGTCCAAATCTTGCCCCGCCACTTTTCCTTCGTTAAAAATAAAGGAATGAATCATGCGCGGTGATTCTTCATGAAGGGGTGATGAGTGGAAAGGCAAAAATGAGAGCATCAAAAACTTGCCCTCAAAATTTATTTCAAATCATTGCATGATTCACCGTGATGACAAAACGTCTCTTTGCATAATTAAAAGAGCCATATTGACGCTGTGTGATGCGGCTTTATTTCCTCAACTTATTGATTTTCAAGCATCATTTATTTTCTGCTTCGGGCATGAAAAATGCGCTTAAAAATGAGCGGAAACTCCGTCCATTTCAAAAGGGCGGTGAAATGGTTGGAGAAGACAAAAAAACTTTCCGCCCACGGAGGAAACAACCGATGAAAAGTTTAATAGCATGGGATCCCCTGCGCGAATTGGATGATTTTCCCAACAGGCTTTCGGGCTTGTTAGGCAACTCTTTGACGCGCGCGAAAGGGGATGGGAAAGATTACTTCACGCAGGGAGAGTGGATGCCGTTGGTGGATATTACGGAGGACAAAAAGGAATATCTCATCACGGCGGAATTGCCAGACGTGAAAAAGGAGGATGTGAAAGTAACAGTCGAAAACGGCGTGTTACTCATCACAGGCGAACGCAAGTTTGAGCGCGAAGAAAAGGACAAGAAGATTCACCGCATTGAACGATCTTACGGAAGCTTCTTGCGCAGTTTTGTCGTGCCGGACAACGCTGACGGTTCTAAAATAACCGCCGAATTCAAAAACGGCTTGCTGAAGGTGCGTTTGCCGAAGGACGAAAAAACGCATTTAAAACAAATTGAAGTGAAAGTCGGTTGAAGAATAGTATAATAAAAACGGCGCGGGAAAATTTTCTTCTCCGCGCCGCAAAAAAGGAAATGTTGCTATGATATGGATTGTATTTATTGGAACGATGGTTTTATCGCTCGTCGCGGTGGCAGGGGTGAAATCGGCTTACGCCCGTTTCAGCCGTATGCCCGCGCGTTCCGGTCTGACAGGCGCGCAAGCGGCAGGCCAAATTCTGAATGCCGCCGGTATTCATGACGTGAACATCGTTGCGGCGGACGGTCTGTTAGGTGACCACTACGACCCCATTCACAAAAAACTGGTTCTTTCCGAGGAAATTTTTAACGGCCGCTCCGTTGCCGCGCTAGGCATCTCTGCGCACGAGTGCGGCCATGCCATCCAACAAAAAATCGCCTACGCGCCGTTGCAATGGCGGATGGCGTCCGTCGGCGCAACGAACTTCGCCAGCCAAATCGTCACATGGCTACCGATTTTGGGTCTATTCACCGGCTTACTGTCCCAATATACCGGCTTGCTGATTATGGCCATCGGCTGGGGTGTCATCATGCTGTTTAACCTGATTACCTTGCCGGTGGAGTTCGACGCTTCGCGCCGCGCCAAGCTCATTCTTTCCAAAATGGGCATGATTGCCGAAGGCGAGGAAACGCGCGCGGTGAATAAAATGCTCAACGCCGCAGCATGGACTTACGTCGCCGCGTTTATCACGTCGCTTATCTACGTGCTCTGGTTTCTCTTGCCCTTGCTAAGCGGGCGGAGGGATTAAAAGGTAGAGATTGTCAACGTGCCTTCGCGTCGGCAAAAATAATTCATGCCCGTTCAATTCAGGGATTATTACGACACTCTAGGCGTCTCGAAAACCGCCAGCGCGGAGGAAATCAAGAAAGCCTTCCGCAAGCTGGCGCGCAAGTATCACCCCGACGTCGCCAAAGACAAAACGGCGGCGGAGAAAAAGTTTAAGGAAATTAACGAAGCTTACGAGGTTCTCGGCGACTCCGCCAAGCGCAAGAAATACGACGACCTCGGCGCGAGCTGGAATCAACCCGGCGGCTTCACGCCCCCGCGCGGTTGGGAACAGGCGGGCTTCGGCGAAGGCGGCGCGGGAGAGTTCCATTTCGGCGGCACGGGCTTCAGCGATTTCTTTGAAATGTTCTTCGGCGGCGTGGGACAGCGCGGTTCGTCGCCTTTTGGCGAGGGCGGCGCGTTTCATCGCGGCGGGATGGACTTCGGCGGCGAGCTTTCGCAAGAAGGCAGCGACGTTGAAGGGGACATCATGGTCACATTGGAAGAAGTCGCGCGCGGCTCGACGCGCGTCGTCACCCTGCGCCGCGCCAATGCGCGAACGGGAAGGGAAGAAGAGCAATCTTTTCAAGTCAAAATCCCCGCAGGCGTCAAAGAAGGCCAGCGCATCCGCCTCGCCGGTCAAGGCGAAGCCGGCATGGGACGCGGTAGAACCGGCGACCTTTTCCTCAACGTCAAATTCGCCAAGCATCCCGATTACCGCGACCAAGGCGCAGACCTTTATTACGACCTCGACCTCGCTCCGTGGGAAGCCGTGCTCGGCGCAAGCGTGACGATTCCCACCTTGGAAGGGAAAGTCGTTCTCAAAATCAAGCCCGGCACAGACGGCGGCACACAACTGCGCTTGCGCGGCAAAGGCCTTCCCGTGCGCGGCGGCGGGCGAGGGGACTTCTACGCCGTCGTCTCCGTTCATGTGCCGGAAAAAGTGATGCCGGAAGAAAAAACGCTGTGGGAAGCATTGGCAAAAAAATCTTCCTTTAGACCTAGAACGGCCATTTAAAAACCCGCCAATTTTCCTTGGCGGATGGAGTTAAAGACGGTAGTAACGGGGCATCAGCACCGCGACAAGCGGTTGGAAAATCGTCGCGCGGTGGAAAGGAACAAGATGAATAAATATATCACCGAAGCAATCGGCACTTTCTTTTTAGTTCTCGTCATCGGACTCACCGTCGTTGGAGGCGCGAACGTCCTTGCGCCGTTGGCCATTGGCGCGACGCTGATGGTCATGGTCTATGCCGGCGGACACATTTCCGGCGGACACTACAACCCCGCCGTCACACTGGCCGTCTGGATGCGAGGAAAATTTCCCGCTAAGGATGTTCCGCCCTACATGCTCGCCCAAATCGTCGGAGCCGTCTGCGCCGCTTCGTTGACCGCTTACTTCAAGCAAGGCACTCCCGTCGCCGCTTTTGAGCCGGACTTAATTCAAGCCCTTGTAGCGGAAGCCATCTTCACCTTTGCCTTAGCCTACGTCGTGCTGCATGCCACCACTTCACGCAGGACGGCAGGCAACTCCTATTACGGACTAGCCATCGGCTTTACCTTGATGATAGGCATCTTCGCCGCCGGTAACATCTCCGGAGGCGCGTTCAATCCTGCCGTCGCCATCGGCGTCACGCTCATGGGACTAAGCAAAACGGCCAACATCTGGGTCTTCCTCGTCGGCAACTTCGCCGGAGCAGCCCTCGCCGCCCTCGCGTTTAAACAAGTTGATTCGGAAGAATAATCGGCGCCCGTTGTTCTTGTTGAGAACAAGAGAATGCTATAAAGTAAGCGGAATAAGGACGGGTGGCAGAGTGGTTGAATGCACTCGACTCGAAATCGAACGCGCCCTTTAAAGGCGCCGTGGGTTCGAATCCCACCCCGTCCGCGTTATTTCTTACTTAACATGACACGCCGTCTCGCCCTTCTTGAATAAATACTGCTGGTGGTATTCCTCGGCCTTGTAGAAGGGGGCGGCGGGGACAATTAGCGTGACGATTTTGCCTTGGGTTGTTTTTTGCTCCTTTGCTTTGGAGGCGAGAGCAGCCGTTTTTTGTTCGGGCGTGTGGTAGAAAATCACGGAACGGTATTGCGTGCCGACGTCCGGCCCTTGGCGGTTGAGCGTCGTCGGGTTATGGATTTTCCAGAACGTTTCCAGTAATTTTTCGTAAGAAATTTTGGCCGGATCGTATTCGACTTGCACCACTTCGGCATAGCCCGTTTTGTCCGTGCAAACGTCTTGGTAAGTTGGATTTGCCGTTTTGCCACCTTCATAACCGACCGTCGTTTTCACCACTCCCGGCAGCGTGCGGAACGCTTCTTCCACGCCCCAGAAGCAGCCGCCGCCGAAGGTGGCAAGCATGGGGTCAGGGGGCGTCGCGGATTTTTCAGAAGCGTTCGTTTTGCCGAAAAGATAAAGATAATCGCCGTAGCCTTCTTCCTTCATCTTTTCGACGGGAATAAAGCGCAGCGCACCGGAGTTGATGCAATAACGCTGGCCGGTGGGTTGGGGGCCGTCGTCAAAAAGATGGCCGAGGTGCGCGTCGCTTTTTTGCGAACGTATTTCCGTGCGAGCCATGCCGAGGCTTTTGTCCGTTTTTTCCGCGACGTTTTCTTTTTTGATGGGCTTCGTGAAGCTGGGCCAGCCCGTGCCGGAGTCGAACTTATCCGTGGAGCTGAAAAGCGGCTCGCCGGAAATTAAGTCAACATAAATGCCCGGTTTCTTATTGTCCCAATAGGCGTTATGAAAAGGCGTTTCCGTGCCGTTTTGCTTGACGATGCGGTATTGCTCCGGCGTGAGAGTTTTCTTCAACTCCGCATCACTCATCACTTCACATGCTTGAGGTTGAGGCTTCATGGCTTCTCCTTTCGCAAAGGGAATCAGCAAAAAAACGGCGCAACAGGCTAAATACCCGACCTTCATGATAAAGAAATGTTACGTCAATTTTTTTTAAAAAACGACAAAAATCATGCTTGCCATGGCCGCAACCATTGAGCAGCTTACACGTTGGGGTTACTGTTTTAGAGGAAACGGTTGAACCTCCGCAAAACATCAACCATGCTACAAGCATAACGAGGAGAGATTTTTTTTATGACGCATTCACCAACTGCTAATGTAAAGACTACCAATAAAGCCCTCATCAAGTGGGTTCAAGAAATGGCTGAACTTTGTCAGCCGGATAATGTTTATTGGTGCGACGGCTCTGTTAAGGAATCCAAACAGCTTTGCGTCCAAGCAGTTAAAAACGGCACGTTTCATTCGTTGAATGCGAGCAAAAGGCCCAACAGTTTTTGGGTCATTTCCGACCCCGCCGATGTGGCGCGCGTGGAAGACCGCACGTTTATTTGTTCTGCCACAAAGGAAGACGCCGGGCCGACGAACAATTGGGTAGACCCCAAGCAGATGAAAGACACGCTGACGGGGCTTTTCAAAGGGAGTATGCGAGGGCGCACGATGTATGTCATCCCTTACAGCATGGGGCCGGTCGGCTCGCCTATCGCGCACATTGGCATTGAGATAACGGATTCGATTTATGTGGTGGAAAACATGCGCATCATGACGCGCATCGGTCAAAAGGTTTTAGATGTTCTCGGCGACAGTAGATTCGTCCCTTGCTTGCACTCCGTCGGCATGCCTCTTCAAGCTGGCCAAAAAGATATTTCGTGGCCTTGCAATAAAGACAACAAATATATCGTTCATTTTCCTCAAGAAAAACAAATCTGGTCCTTTGGCAGCGGCTACGGCGGCAACGCGTTGCTGGGCAAGAAATGCTTTGCTTTGCGCATTGCTTCCTGCATGGCGCGCGAAGAAGGATGGATGGCCGAGCACATGACCATCCTCGGTCTGGAATCTCCTCAAGGCAAAAAAAGTTACGTTGCGGCGGCGTTCCCCAGCGCGTGCGGCAAAACCAACCTCGCCATGCTCATTCCGCCCAAAGCTCTTGGCGGTTGGAAAGTGACAACGGTGGGCGACGACATCGCTTGGCTCAAACCGGGCGCGGATGGACGCCTTTACGCCATCAACCCCGAAGCGGGCTTCTTCGGCGTGGCTCCCGGAACATCGGACACGTCCAATTTCAATGCCATGCGCTCCATCGAAAAGAATACGATCTTCACCAACACAGCCCGCACGGACGACAACGATGTGTGGTGGGAAGGTTTAACCAAGGAAGCTCCGGCTCATTTGACGGATTGGAATGGCAACGATTGGACGCCTGATTGCGGGCGCAAATCCGCTCATCCCAATTCCCGCTTCACGGCCAACGCCAGTCAGTGCCCCTGCATTGATCCTGATTGGGAAAACCCGCGCGGCGTGCCCATCAGCGCGTTCATCTTCGGCGGGCGCAGGGCGGACACCGTGCCTTTGGTGATGGAAGCGTTCAACTGGCGTCACGGCGTTCTCATGGGCGCGACGATGAGTTCGGAAAGAACGGCGGCTGCGACGGGAAGCGTTGGACAAGTGCAGCGCGATCCTATGGCGATGGCGCCTTTCTGCGGCTATAACATGGGAGATTACTTCGCGCACTGGCTGAAGATGGGCAAAACCATCGCCCATCCGCCGCGCATTTACTACGTCAACTGGTTCCGCAAGGACGAGAACGGCAAGTTCATGTGGCCCGGTTACGGCGAAAACGCGCGCGTGCTTAAGTGGATTGTCGAGCGCGTGCAAGGCGAGGCGAAAGCCTCGGAAACCCCGCTTGGCTGGATGCCGCGTCACCAAGACCTTGATTGGCGCGGGTTGGCAGATTTTTCTCAAGAAAAATTTGAAAAATTGATGAGCGTGGACGAGGATCAATGGGAAAAAGAAATCGAGTCCCAAAAAACATTCCTTGCCAAATTCGGCGACCGCTTGCCCAAGGAGCTTTTAGAGGAACAGAAAGCTCTCATCGAACGGCTGAAAGAATCTTCCAAGCCGGAAGAAAGCTGTTCCTGCTGTTCCTCGTCGAGCCTTGTTGGCGTTTCTAGCCAGTGATATGCAGATTTGCCGATTGAATGACATGCGGCGGCTGGCCTAGACTAGCCCCGCGTGTCTATTCACTTGCAAAAAGTTCTCCGTCATGCGGAAAAAAAACTCGCCAAAGCGGCGGAGCAAAAGCCGACGGATGCTCTCGACATCTATCGCACTTTTTTAAAGCTGGAAGAGCATCGTCTTTTTTTGGCGCATCGCGCGGGCGAGGGGGGGCTGAATTTTGTTCATAAACGCGCCGCGACGCTGGACATTGTTTTGCGCCACATTTGGCAAACCGCCCTTCAATCAGCGCAGCGAGCGCATCCTAAAAATTTTAGCGCCGACTCCGTCGCTTTAGTGGCCACGGGCGGTTTTGGTCGCGGCGAATTATGCCCTTATAGCGACGTGGATTTGCTTTTCCTCTGCGCCTCGAAGTTGACCGAGCTGCCTAAAAACATCATCGAGCAGATTCTTTACGTGCTCTGGGATGTTGGCTTTAAAGTCGGCCACGCCACGCGCACGCTTGAGGAAGCGGCGCAGGAAGCCAATAAAGATTTCAGGACGAAAACCTCTTTGTTGGACGCCCGTTTCATTGCCGGTCCGGAAAAACTTTACCAAGATTTTTTGCAACGATTCCAACGCTCTTGCCTTGACGGGAAAGAGACGGAATACCTTGAGTGGCGTTTGCGCGATCAGACGGAGCGTCATCAAAAATACGGAGGCACGGCTTGTGTGCAGGAGCCGAACTTGAAGAACGGCTGCGGCGGTTTGCGTGATTATCAAAGCCTCCTCTGGGTGGCTCGCGTGAGGGCGGGCATTTGCACGACGGCTGCTCTTGTTGAAAAAGGATGGCTTGCGCAGACGGATCGCAAACGCCTTGACCGCGCCTACGATTTTATTTTGCGCATTCGCAACGAGCTTCATTACCGTCAAAAACGCGGCGACGACACGTTGACGCTCAAAATGCAGGGACAAATTGCCGCCGCTTTTCATTACCCGCAAAAACACACGTTGCGGCGGATTGAAGCGTTCATGCGCGATTACTACGAAGCGGCGCGCGATATTTTTCAAATCGCCAACCTTCTTTCCCGCCGCCTCTACGGCCAGAAGGAAAGCAAAGGGGAGCGCATCTGGTCTTTCTTGCAAACGAAGAAACACGATGATTTGAAACTGGACGGGCTTGTCCTCAAAAACAACGAACTGCATTACGAATCGCGCTCCACCCTCTCCGATCCGTTGCGCATCCTGCGCGCTTTTCAAATCATGCAGAGGCACAACGCCTCATTAAGCGCGGAACTGGAAACGCTCATTCGTTCCAAATTGCATTTAATCAACCGCCGCCTTTTGTGGCTGCCCAAAGCGCGCGAAATGCTCATGGATATCCTCAAGAAAAAGGGGAAGGTGGGGCGCATCTTTCGCGCCATGCACGAGACGGGAGTTTTGGGGCGGTTGATTCCTGAATTCGCGCCGTTGACGTGCCTCGTGCAACACGAATTTTTTCACGTCTACACGGCGGACGAGCACACGCTGGTTTGCCTAGAGCAATTGGACAAAGTCGTGGATTGTCCAGATGAGCCTTTCCCAAAATACCGCGAACTCTTTTTAGAATGCGAACAGCCGGAAACGCTCTATCTCGCCCTCGTTCTTCACGACGTCGGCAAGGCGCATCATGTGCCGCACCATTACGAAGTCAGCGCGCAACTCGCCACGCGCTTTGCGCGGCGCATGAAATTAAAATCTCACGCTTTTCAAACGCTCCTTTTCCTCGTCTATCACCACAGCACGCTCACGGAATTTGCTCAAAGGCGAAATTTGGACGACGCCGGCGCCATCCGCGAATTCGCCCGCATGGTGAAAGACAAGGAAAAGCTCGATATGCTCATGTTGTTGACCTTTGCGGATGCGCAGGGCGTGAGAGGTAAAACGAATTGGACAGGCTGGAAGGAGCTTCTTGTTTGGAATCTTTACCATCGCGCAAAAGAGATGCTTCAAGGCGAAGAAGAATTTTTCAAAAAAGCGGAGCTTAATCGCAAAGAAACCATCCGCCGCGTCCGCGCCGCGCTCGCTCGCCGCTTGGCTCCGGAGGAAATCCAAGCGCATTTTGATTTGCTGCCGCGCGGTTATTTAAACTGTTCCAGCGAAGAATTGATCGTTCGCCACATCGAACAAGTTCATGATTTTTTTCTCAAACACCTTCAAAGCGAAGACTCTCTCAAGCCTTTTGTGCGCTGGCTGGATAAGTCGAATGAAG
>JAZDII010000105.1:0-8425 GCA_043805085.1 bacterium | reverse complement strand
GACAAACGTGTGGTCGTGATTGACGACTCCATCGTCCGCGGCACCACGGCGCGCGCGCGGATTGTCAACTTGCGCGAAGCGGGCGCGAAGGAAGTGCACGTCCGCGTGAGTTGCCCGCCGCATCGTTTTTCCTGCCACTATGGCATTGATTTTCCCGATCCGAGGGACCTCATTGCCAATCAAATGAGCCAAGACGAAATCCGCCGTTTTCTCGGCGCGGATTCCATCGGCTACCTCGACGTGGACGGTATGATACGGGCTTGCGCGCCGCTTGAGCCCAATCACTTTTGCCTCGCGTGCTTTACGGGCGATTACCCTGTGAATTTTTCATCCGAAACAGGCAAACTGGTGCTGGAACACCGCAAGCAAAAGAACGCCCCGTTAGTAAGCAAAGAGGAAATGAGTCAAAAACGCTTGTTTTAACAAGCGCGAATGATCTCTTCCGCCTTTACCAGAGCGGAGGGGATGCCTACCACATTTGAACCTCGTCCTTGGGCAAATTCAGGGCTGCCGCCGCCTTTGCCGCCTATGAGAGGCGTAAGTTGCTGCATGATTTTTCCGGCTTGAACCTTCGCAGTTTGGGAAGGATGAACGGAGACGATGAGAGCCGCTTTGTCCTGATTCCAACAAGCGAGAACGATGACGCCTTGGATTTTGTTTTTAAGAACGTCCGCTAGTTGCGGCAGTAAATCGGGATCCTCCGCGTCAATGTCTGCGCCGAGGAATGCCACGCCGTTGATATCCTTTTTTAAAGGCAACAATTCTTCAGCTTTAGAAACGGCTGCTTTGCGCAAGTTCGCTTCACGATTTTTGGCTGCTGTTTTTTTGTGTTCAATCAACTCTGTTTCCAATTCGTGTAACTTTTGCCGACATCCTTCCAAATCGTTCCAGAGAAAGTTTAAATCGCCTGACGCATCAGCTGAAAAGCCGATTTTCTGAAACTCCGTTTCTAAATAAGGCCGTAGGGCTTCGCCTGCGATGGCTTCGATGCGCCTCACACCGGCGGCAATGGCGCTTTCGGAAATGATTTTAAACAGGCCTATGTCTCCCGTTTGTTTGACGTGCGTGCCACCGCAAAGTTCTTTAGACGTGTCGGCGACTTCCACCACGCGCACGATTTCGCCGTATTTTTCGCCGAAAAATTGAGCAATCGTCGCGTCATTTTTCACGTCCGCATAAGGCTTTTCTGACCACGACACGTTGAGATTTTTTTGAATCCGCTCGTTGACCAACCGCTCCACCTCGCGGATTTCTTCCGGTTTCATGGCTTCGGTGTGGGCAAAATCAAAGCGCAATCTGTCCGGCCCAACGTAAGAACCCTTTTGTCGCACCATTGCGCCCAAAACCTTCCTCAACGCCCAGTGCAGCAAATGCGTCGCCGTGTGATGGCCTTCTATCTTGGCTCGTCGGACGATGTCCACGCTGGCAATGGCGGGAGCGGCCAACGATAGAAGATGTTGAACGTCTTCCGTGATGTGACAAATCACATCCGGCCCGCCAACTTGCGTGTCCACAATGCGCAGCGCATGGCCGTTGTATTCCAGAACGCCCTTGTCTCCGACTTGGCCGCCCATTTCAGCGTAGAACGGCGTGGGGCTAAAATAAAGGCGCGCGCGCTTGCCGCTTTTATCGAGCCGATAATCGCACGTCTCGACGGCCACTTTTTGTTTCTGTTCATAGCCGACGAAAACGGATTGCAAAGCAGCGGCGTCCCCTTCCACAACATCAATCGTCTCCCTCTTCTGCGCAGCTTTGGCGCGTTGACGCTGCTCTGCCATGAGCGATTCAAACGCGGCGGCGTCCACGGTCAACCCTTGCTCGCGCGCCATGAGTTGAGTGAGGTCGAGAGGAAAACCGTAAGTATCGTAGAGCTTGAACGCGGCGTCGCCGGGAAATGTTTTGCTTTTCAAATCAGCCGCGACGTTCTGGAAAAGCTCAATGCCGCGATCCAGTGTTTTAGAAAAGCTCTCTTCTTCGGCGCGGATGATTTTTTGGACGAGGCTTTTTCGTTCGCGGATTTCTGGAAAAACGCCGCCCATGTTTTCGGCTAGAACATCCACCAGACGGCTTAAAAAGGGCTTGTGCAAGCCGAGCTTCCGCCCGTAACGCGCCGCGCGACGCAAAATCCGCCGCAAAACGTAGCCGCGCCCTTCGTTGCTGGGCGCGATGCCGTCGGCAATGGCAAAACTCAAGGCGCGGATGTGGTCGGCGATGACGCGGAATGCAATGTCTGTCGGGTTTTGCGAGGAGCGATACGTTTGGCCGGAGATTTTTTCAAGCTCGGTCAAAAGCGGTTTAAAAACGTCGGTTTCATAGTTGGAAATCGCGCCGCTGAAGTCCGTGAAATTTTTCGTGCACTGCATGATGGAGCAAACGCGCTCGAATCCCATGCCCGTGTCCACGTGCTTGGCGGGCAACGGCGAGAACGTTCCGTCCGCATTGGCATTGAATTGGATGAACACGAGGTTCCAGATTTCCATGCAACACGCGTCGCCAGCGTTGACGAGTTTTCCTTGGGTATCGCCCTTCGGCGTGAGGTCAACGTGCAACTCCGAGCACGGCCCGCACGGCCCCGTGTCGCCCATCATCCAAAAATTATCCTTCTTCCCGCCGAAGCAAATGTGCTTCTTGGGATCGAGACCGGCTTTGCGAAAAACCCCGCTCCACACGTCGTAAGCTTCCTGATCGAAATCCGCCGGATCGCCCTTGGCAGGCTTGTAAACCGTCGCGTAAAGCCGCTCCGCAGGAAATTTCCACACCCCTGCCACGAGTTCCCACGCCCACTCAATCGCCTCTTTCTTGAAGTAATCGCCGAACGACCAATTGCCGAGCATCTCGAAAAACGTGTGGTGATACGTGTCCAGCCCGACGTCTTCCAAATCATTGTGCTTGCCGCCCGCGCGAATGCACTTCTGCGTGTCCGCCGCGCGCGCAGGCTGATACGGGCACTTCATCTGGCCGAGAAAAATCGGCACGAACTGATTCATCCCCGCGTTCGTGAAAAGCAAATTCGGCGAATCCGGCAAAAGGATGGACGACGGCACAATCGTGTGCCCCTTCGATTTAAAAAAATCTAAATAACTCTGCCGTATTTTCGATGAAGTCATAAAGCCGCCATTTTAGAAGAAGGACGGCGAAGTGGCAAGAGCGGGTGAAGACTCTGCTTTTACGGCCTATTTTTCGTACGCTTTCGCGCAGTTGCCATGCCTCCCGGCTCATAATGACACAACCACACGCCACAAGATTGCAATTCTCCCTTTATTTTGCTTTAGTAAACGATTCTTATGAAATGCTTTCGGTTATTCCTCGCATTCGCATGGCTGCTGTGTCTCTGTCCTGTTCAAGGAGCGGACGTAAATCCGCCGTGTTTGGAGTTGTTGCAACTGATCAATCAGCAACGGACGGAGAACGGGTTGCAGCCTGTGGTTTATGACGCCGCTATGTCCGCCGTGGCGCAGGAGTGGGCGGAGGAGATGGCGCGCCAAAACAAAATGCGACATCATCACTCGCTAAAAAGTTATATGGATCAAAACGGCTGGCGGTTGATGAACGAAAACATTTTTCATTCATGCCCGGATTTTTCTTTGCAACTGGTCGTGGAACGATGGATGAAAAGTTCCGGCCATCGCAAAAATCTTCTCATGCCTCAAATTACACTAGGAGGCATCGGCATCGCCAAGTCGCCGGAGACGGGTTACTACGCCGTTTTTCACGGCGGC
This sequence comes from bacterium, assembly GCA_043805085.1. Lineage (GTDB taxonomy): Bacteria > Verrucomicrobiota > Verrucomicrobiia > Methylacidiphilales > Verrucolacustridaceae > JAZDII01. Next base: position 4,706 of record JAZDII010000105.1, on the reverse strand, counting down.
GCGCCGACGGATTAGCCCCCTATCGCCAGCGTTGCTTGAATTTATGCCACAGGGCTGTGAAAGGCCCGGGGTTCCGGTTTTGGTGATAAAGCTGGTAGCGCTTTTGCACAGAGGCGACGTATTTTTTGGTCGAAGGATAGTCAATGCGCTGAACGAAAGCTTGCCCCACGGGCTGTGACAAATCTTTGGCCCATCGGAGCGCATTGGAACGGCCCGCGTTGTATTCGGCTAAAGCAAATAATTCCGGCTCATCCGCATGCTGCCAACGCCGCTTGGAACGGGCGAGATACCATGAACCGGCAAAAATGTTAGTGTGCGGGTCGAAAAGGTCTTCGGGCTTAAAATCGGCGATTTTCTCGCGCTTCGCCCACTCTTGGCCAGCGACAGGCGTGACCTGCATGAGCCCTCGCTCCTGCGCGCGGCCCGTGGCGCGCTCATCAAAATCGCTCTCCTGCCAAACGACAGCGCGGATGAGATCGGGAGAAATGTCATATTTTTGCGCAGCCTCGGCGATGTGCCCGTCGTAACGGCTCATCCGGTCGCGCTCCCCTTTCCACCAACGCCAGCCGGCTACAACAAGAGCGACAGCTAGAGCTGCCGTTGCAAAAAAAATCCATCGCCAACGCATTTTTTTACTTTGGAGAAACTTTTCGGCCTTGTCGAGGCAGTGTTGTAGGTTGGAACGCTTCTTGACAAAGCCGATGTTCTTTTGAGAAGATAACCGTTCCTCGATCGCGGGGTGGAGCAGCCAGGTAGCTCGTCAGGCTCATAACCTGAAGGCCGCAGGTTCAAATCCTGCCCCCGCAACCAATTTAGTGAATTTCATTCCCTTTAAATGCTCTATTTTACAGGGATTTACGGCAACTGCCTTATTTTTGAGGATTTTCATGCAACATGCCGAACATCCTGAAAATCCCCGAACAAAAACCCACACATCCACCCACACGTTTTTAAAAAAGCATATCCACTAAAAATGGGGATAAGAAAATGGCGGAAGTATAATTCCTGTTGCAATAAGCGAAGCATGAGATGGACACACAAGACGAAACGCCGCTCCGTCAGTTCTACGACTGGGATACAAGAAACCACTGGGAATGTTGGGACAAAAAGCATCATACCAGTCAGCAATAAGCTGTGTTTTTGCATGTTTTCCGCTTATCAAAGGCAAATCTCGATCTCCCCTTATGGCATCATTGTAACACTGTGGTAACCCATGAGTATCCACATGGGGGATATTTTGATTTAGAACATAAATTTCACCAACACATGCCCCTGTCGGTCGAGTTTCGTGGTAAGCTACTAACCAAGATGTTGCCAAATAAAGCCCATGTTGGCCGGATATTTGAAAAGCACCTTCCTCAGTAGAAATGTGATCGGGATTGTAACGCTCTGGTGTTACTGCCGCTATACGCTTAAGTATTAAGCCTGAAGGAAGATAGCTAAACAAGCTGTAACCGCTAACCATCAACCAATTTAATAAATCTGAATTAAAATCTCTCATCATAAACATATTATATTTAGCAAATCGCTGTTTCTAAACTAAAAATCAGCTTTTCTGAAAAACCGACCTAATAAGAAATGTATTAAGCAAACCACCGTTTTCTAAATTAAAAGTTAATGTTTTTGAAAATTTATCACTGCAAAATAAAAAAACTTCGCCCCTAATAGACGTAGTAAGATTGATATTTTCTCCAAAACAAAGCCAATCACGGAAGGGATTGAAGCCGTTTTAGGACAGCGAGGTTTTGGAGAATAGACCGTTGGATGGCTTTTTCGTATTTCATCACCCTTTCAGCATCCTCCCCAGTAGGAAGGCTGTGGCTTTTGACGGCGACCTCTTCGGCAAGGCGGTTTTTAGTCTTTTGCCGTTCAAGGGAGAGAATTGTTTGCTCGCTATTTTCGTTTTGTTTTTGGAGGATTGGGATCAATTCGTTCGCAATATCGCCGTCTGTGTAACCAGCCTTCTTAAAAATAGCCCTTAATTCGCCAATTGTCATTTCTCCCTTGTCCAATCGGGAAGATTCTTCTTCGGACATGATTTTGCCCTTAATCTCATCCGCCACGGTAAATAAATCGTCTTCAACGTTGCTTTCCAATTCTTCATTCTCCCAAGTGGCTTGATCAAAACTCACCACACCTTTTTTCAAGCATTTGATGTATCGCTTGTTCCAGTCTATGCGTTCCTTTTGCTCGTTTATTTCTCCATCAAGCTCGGCATTGGTTTTGTGTTTTTTCTCGTCGCCAAGCCCAAGCCAACTGCTTTTCTCCGTTTGGCTGTAGTAATCATCAATCACCCAATCAAGGTATTTGCGGATACTCCCCGTCTCAAAACGCAACACACGGCGCAACCGCCAAAAATCAACGGCAATCTTTTCCACAAGCAAATGCTCCATTTGATTGGAAGGGTTGAGGCTTGTAATGAGGTTCTGCAACAGTTCCCTGTATTCTTCCGCATCTTCCCTCCCGTCCCCGCCTGTGATCAGCAAGTCTTTGACGAAAATGCCATGCTTGACGGCGTTTCTGGACACGATTGCTTTGCCTTCTTCGGTAATAGCACCGGTAGAAAGCAAGGCGTTTTGCTTGTTAGCTTGAATTTGTTTCGTTGTAGCCATGTTAGAATTCTCCTTTGAACATTTCTTTTGCTTGTTGGGGATTGATCCCCATTCGTTGGTAAAATCGGTCAAACTTGTGACTCTCTTTTGCGCTTGTATAAGTGAGGTTGTAGCAGTGTCGGCATCCGAAATACTTGCCGTTGCCAAGATACAAAACGCCCACCCTTCGGTTGCACGCTTTCTCGTTGATGACAAGGGGGCAGATAAACCACCATCGCCGCCCACCAAAACGGCAGGGCGTCCAAACAAGACGAACCTTGTAATCTAAAGCTGATTTCTCGCCCGTTCGGGTGTCGGTTCGTGTGTATATCAAGCGGGTATGCTCGCTTCCCTCACAAATTGAAGTAGTAATCCCTATGCTGCCCGACTTTTCGTCCCCGCAACGCCAGCTCATAGAACCAATTCGACCGCTTCCGTCAAAGTAGCCGTGCCGGTTGAGAAATGCTGTCGAAATGCGTTTGCAATCTTCCACCGTCAGCCTGTTTGAATATGACCATCTGCCCATAAATTTTTTCTCCTGAAAATTCCCTAAATCATTAGGAAATTTGCAATATCCCTTTCTTCAAAGTTGCATGAACAAACCCTCGCTGATTCTTATCATGTCGCTTGATGTCTGTTCTCTTAGCGAGCCGATGGACTTCCATCATCATGTCTCCCAATTGGTTCTCAAATTGCCGCACTGTCACCGCCTGCCAGCCCTGTTCGTCGCAAAAATTGTTGTAGGCCGTTGCTAATTCGCTGACGGTTACATCCGCTTCTTCGGATTTTTCGACGCATTCGCTCACGAAATACCGAACGCTATCAGACTCGCAAAGCAGAGCATCCACCCTCTTTATTTGAGCTTCACTCAACTGCATCGCCCCATGCTCTTTCAACTCGCGCAGCAAACGAACCGCCCCTTGAATGCACCAATTGAGGATTCCGGGGCCTTCGGTTTCCACCAATTCGCGGGCGAAATAAGGAATCGGTTTAGCCGTTGGTGGTTGTTCGTAATCAATAATGAGCAAACGCCGCCGCCATGCGCCGGAATCAGAATCCAACTTCACGTGAAGCCTGCTATTCGACGTGATAATGACGTTGAAATCACCAACTACATCGAAGCGATGCTTCACGTTCTTTTGCTCGGCGTTTAAATGATCCCCGCCCACTAAAGCCTTCAAATTATAGGCGGCCTTATGATTCAAAAAGTCGCCGGGAACGTCCTTGCCACAAAGCAATGTTTTCCCCACAAATCCGGCAATTTCAAAGCGTTCATCCAAAAGTCGAACGCGAAGTTGAGCAACATTATATATCCCAACAATTATTTCGATGATGGCAACAAGCGTAGATTTGCCGCCGCCCGGTGTGCCTCGCAAAAGTAGAATTTTTTGCGAAGGATTACGTCCCATCAAACATTGGCCGGCATAGAGTTGAAGAAGCAAAATGTCTTCCTCCGATAAAGCCGGGCGTAACAGTTCGTTCAAAAAGCGGGGACATTCAGCTTTCGGATCAAAGCAAGTCTCCGAACGATTGCGCGAGTAATACTCTGGGGCAAACGTATGAAGCGTATGTAAATCTTCGCCAAGATGAAGCACGCCATTGGCCACATGAATGATTGGGATCGTTCTTTTAAATGCATCGGTTTTCTCGGTCACTCCTTTGAGGAAACCGAGAATCTGTTTTACAAGGTTCTCGGTGCGCTTTTTTAAAACAACATCCGCGCCGTAATCGTTCAAAATGTTGCGCAATGTCATTCCTATTTCTATGACAAGTTTGCTTTCGGTTTTTGTTTTCCAAAGACCTGTATCGGGATCGTAAAAGTAAAAAAGATTTAAGCCGGATTCGTAGAGAATGAAGTTGTCCCGCGCAAACTTCGCAGCAGTGAACATCTGATTGATATCAGTCGGCTCACCCTTGCTATTGCGCATAATGGGTTGGCCGTATTCAGCGATGAGTGCTTCATCTTCCAGCATTTCAGCCATTGCACCCATTTTCGCGCAATTGGCTTTTCGCGTCGGTTCAAACTTGGCGCGGAGTGCTCTCCAATTATACCCTTTGCAACCATCGTGATGGCATTTAAAGCCAAGCGTCCCTCCCTCCTTGATGGTAATGACG
>JAZDII010000104.1:0-24088 GCA_043805085.1 bacterium | reverse complement strand
CAATGATTTTGCTTTCGACGACGCCGTGCGGAACCATCTCGCCGCCGATTTTAGAAAAGCGGGAAAGACGGCCTTCCAAGTAAAGAAAGCCGTCTTCGTCGAAACGCCCCAAATCGCCCGTGATAAACCAACCGTCCTTCAAAACTTCATTCGTCCGTTTTTCATCTTTGAGATAGCCCTGAAAAACATTCGCTCCGCGCAATTCCAACATGCCGGTTTGATCCATCGGCAACTCCGCGCGGGTTTCGGGATGAGTAATGCGAGCCGTCATGCCGGGGAGCAATCGTCCCACAGAGCCGACGCGCCAGCCGATTTGCGGGCCGCTCGTTCCCAGACCAAGAACGGGATTAGGCACGTTGACGGCGGCCACGGGCGTTGTTTCCGTAAGACCGTAGCCTTCGAGAAGCAACACGCCGAATTTTTTCTGATAAGCCTCCACCAAATCCGTCGGCAATTTTTCCGCTCCGGCGATGGCAAACCGCACCGACGAAAATGCGCTTTCATCCAGCTTGCGCCAGTAACTGCGCAAAAACGTCGGTGTGCCGATGAGAATGGCGACCTTTTCCTCCCGCGCCGCTTCGCCGATTTTTTTAGCGTCGAGCGGCGACGGCGTGGACACGAAAGAACAGCCTTCTAAGAGTGGATACCAAAGCGTCACGGTCATGCCGAAGCTATGAAAAAGCGGCAAGCCAGCCAGCACCGCGTCCTTGCGCTCGATAAGATTAGTCGCATTGATTTGCGCGACGTTGGCAAGGATGTTGCGATGAGACAAAACAACGCCCTTAGGCTCGCCGGAACTGCCGCTTGTGAAAAGCAATACCGCCTCGGCGTCTCCATTTTTGCGTTTAACCCCCATCCATCTGGCAAGCAACAGATGAGGCAACAAGCAACCTAAAATCATGCATAAAATGATCGAAAACCTCCCGCATTGGTTGATTTCTTCGCGGATGTCGAGGGTGTTTTCCGGCCAAGGGAAATGGGGAAAACGTTTTTTAACTGCGTCCGCGCTCGCAACGGTGCGGATTTCCGCGCATTGAAGCGAAGATTCCGCGGCGTCTTTGCCAACGATAACATTCAAATTCACTGGAATTTTCCCCGCAAAAACAACGGCAAGATTGGCCACCGTCCCTCCAAATCCGGGCGGCAAAGCAATGCCCACGCGCTTTTCCGGAATCCTCTTGCGCCATCGCCGCGCCAAAGCTAACGAAATGCCGAACACAAAGCCGCGCGAATAAGCCTGTCTGCCCTGCGTCCGATCCACCAAAAGCGCGCGCCACGGTTTTTTGGAAAGCGCGAGCAACGCCGCGTAACCGAGCGTAAAGTCCAATTCCTTCCGCGCGCGAAAAGCCGCTTCGCCCAAATCAAGAATCTGCCGCCGCACGGTCATCGCGTTGGCGTCTTCCGGCGACAGAGGTTTTCCAAAAGAAACCGTGACACGAAAGGGCAGTTTGCGGGGCAGCTTCAGAAAATAACGGTTGCCGTAAAACGAAAAAATCGAACCCCAAAGAGAATCCAAATGAACAGGAACAACCGGCGCGGAAGCTTGGCGCGCGATGAGCTCAAATCCCTTTTTAAAACCCATGAGCTTGCCCGTCCTCGTCAATTCTCCTTCAGGAAAAATGCACACCAGTTCGCCCGCTTGAATGCGCTCGGCGGCGGTTTGAAGCGCCTCTCTAGCTTTTTTTGACGAGATAGGGATGGTTTGAAAAAGCCGTAGAACCGCGCCGAGAACAGGCGTGTGAAAAAATTCTTCCTGCGACATGAATCGAATTGGGCGCGGGCAAGCCAATCGCAAAATCACGGCGTCGATGTAGCTGACATGATTACAAACCAACAGCGCGCCGCCCTGCGGCAAATTCTCCGCGCCGCGCGCTTTAACGCGCCAAATGAGACGGCCCATCGCCATGAAAACCCGAATCCAAGCAGACTGATTCTGATGAGCCACAGAGTCAAACATGCCACAATCCCGCTACAATACAAAGCGAGAAAGCCGGTAGTGTCTTAACTTGAGAATAGGAGCCCCATTTTCAACACGCTCCCGCGCTGAAAATGGGAGGTTGCTTCGCTTCCCTCGCTCGCAATGACAACGCTACACGTCTTGCATTTGTCATTGCGAGGAGCGTGAGCGACGAAGCAATCTCGGGCGCAGTGGAGGTTCTTAATAAGATGAACCTAAGCAAATTTTTTGTTCCAAATTAAGCCACTACCAGAAAGCCGGATTTCTTGACGCCGACGCCCTTCGTGCACACAACATTGGATAATGAGAGCACAGACGAGGAGGGAATTTTTAAAAGAGACGGGAAGATGGGGAAGAGGCTTGCTGGCCACAGTTTTTCTGCCCTCGCCTACCGCCGACGCCCAGCTTGCCCAAAACATCAAAAACCGCGCGAGCCTCAAGAAAAAAGTCGTGAACGAGGATGACGCAAAACTTGTGCTGAACATGCTTTGTTTTCTGCCGAGACATTGCGAAACAGCATTGCGTCTATTCAAGGAACCATCGGAACTGGGAAATCGGATGAGAAAATTTATCGGGAAAAATGTGGACTTTGCGGCGGACTTTGAAAAAACAATGGCCGATATCAACAAAGCGTCTGACCTACAAATCAAAAAAACCGTTCAAGCTGTTATCAAAGGAAGCAAGGAAGCAAAAGAAGAGAGTCAAAAAGCTGCGGAAACCGTGCGAGCCATAAGAGTCCCTCATATCCGTTTTCTCAAAGCAGCCAAAGAACTGCTCAACCTTATGCTGGAAGCAGGAAAAGACCCTGCCATGAGAGCCGCCATCCCGTCAAACTTTCAAGAAGACATGGAAACCTACCTCGGCTTACTACAAAACCATTACAGCACTCTTACACTGCAATACCGGATGACGAAACAAACGCAGACTCCCTTATCACTGGATAACGCGGATTTTTTACCTCTCCCAAAATGTCCAATCTTAGGCCGGACGTATTGGCTCTTAGCTGAAGCGGAAATGGAAAATGCCCGTGAAATCTCACAGCAAGAAGATGAATTAGCAGCTCTGGTTTGCCATGACTTCAGACAGCAATATGGCAATTCTATCACCGAAGAAACTTTGTATGCTTTTGAAAAAAATGCGGAAATATTGAGCATGAAAATGAGAATCTTGCGCAGAGACATGGCCAGCGAAGGAAAACACGCCCACGACGCCCGCATCTTGCTCTCCTTCCCCGACTCAGGAGATTCGGCGGAAATAGAAACTCCAAAACCACCTCGAATAAAGTAGACGTCGTGACAACGGGCTCGTTCGTTTTTTCAGCCATTAACCCCCCTTGACTTTTTCATGGCGCAGAAACTCCCCTTGAGTTAAGCTGCTTTCTCTAACTGTGGGGGTTTAGCTCAGTTGGTAGAGCGACTCGTTCGCAATGAGTAGGTCAGGGGTTCGAATCCCCTAACCTCCACCAATCTCTTCACCATTTTTCTTGGAAAGTGGCAAAGAACATCCATACAAGAGCCTGCATGAAAATTCGCGCGAACATTAACATGGAACCGCTTTTGTCGGGACGAGTGGAACGCGACAAAGATTCGTTGAAAGTTTCTTTCCTCAAGCACCTCACCTTTTCCGAATCCAAGGACGCTTTCTCGGCCACACAACAGGATTATTACGCGAGTTTGGCTCTGACGGTGCGCGACCGCATGGTGGATCGCTGGATCAAAACGCAGCAAGCTTATTACAAGGGCGACGTGAAGCGGGTGTATTACCTCTCGCTGGAATTTCTCATGGGGCGCACGTTGGGAAACAGTTTGATCAATCTTCAGATGTCGCAGGCGTGTTGGCAGGCAATGGAGGAGTTGGGCATTGATTTGGATGAACTGCGCGAAGTGGAGACGGACGCGGGCCTCGGCAACGGCGGTTTGGGACGGCTGGCGGCGTGTTTTATGGATTCGCTCTCGTGTCTCGGCTTGCCAGCGCATGGTTACGGCATTCGTTATGAGTACGGAATTTTCACGCAAAACATCGAAAACGGTTATCAAGTGGAAACGGCGGATAAATGGCTGGAGTATGGCTACCCGTGGGAATTTCAACGGCCGGAGTTATTGTTCACGGTAAAATTTTACGGACATGTGGAAATTGAACAAACGCCGGAGGGCAAACAAAAATTTAAATGGGTGGACGGCCATGATGTGTATGCCACGCCTCACGACACGCCCATTCCCGGCTACGGCAATGACACGGTCAACACGCTGCGGCTCTGGGCGGCGAAAGCGACAAGGGCGTTTGATTTAAGCTTTTTCAACAGCGGCGACTACGTGGCGGCGGTGGAAAACAAAAACCGCGACGAAAATATCTCGCGCGTGCTTTATCCCAACGACAATTTCGCTCAAGGCAAGGAACTGCGCTTGAAGCAGCAGTATTTCTTTGTCTCCGCCACATTGCAGGACATTATCCGGCGGTTTAAATTGCACGTTGAAGAAGCGGGCAATTCCAAAAACGCGGATACGATAACAGATTTTAATCTCCACGATGATGTCCGTTATCTTCCGGAAAAAGCGGCGATTCAACTCAACGACACTCACCCGTCCATCGCCATTCCTGAAATGATGCGCCTGCTCATGGATGTCGAGGAATTGGAATGGGACGATGCATGGGCGGTGACGACAAGAGTTTTCAGCTACACCAACCACACCGTCCTGCCGGAGGCCTTGGAACAGTGGCCGGTGGCGATGATCGAACACCTTCTTCCGCGCCACATGCTCATCATCCGCGAAATCAACCGCCGGTTCTTGCTTGAAGTGGCGACGCGCTACCCCAACAACCCGGCGCAGTTGAAAAAATTATCCATCATCACCGAAGGAGCCGAACCGCTCGTGAGAATGGCGCACTTGGCGATCGTCGGCTGCCACAAAGTGAACGGCGTGGCCGAGCTTCACACGCAGATTCTGCGCGAGCGCGTGTTCCCTGAATTTAACGAGCTTTATCCGGGCAAATTTATCAATGTGACCAACGGCATCACCCACCGTCGCTGGCTGAAGAAATGCAACACAGGTCTTTCCGATCTCATTTCAAAAACCATCGGCAATAGCTGGGTTTGCAATCTTAACGAACTAAGAAAGCTTGAACCTTTTGCCGAAGATTCTTTGTTTCGAGAAAGGTTTTATCTGGCTAAACGGGCCAACAAAATTCGCTTGGCGGAATACATCCGCAAACGCAACGGCATCGAAGTTTCGTTGGATTCCATGTTCGATTGCCACATCAAACGCTTCCACGAATACAAGCGACAGCTTCTTAACGTTCTCGGCGTCATCGCGTTTTACAATCGCATCAAAGCGGAGCCGAAAAAAGAGTTTGTCCCTCGCACAGTCATCTTCTCCGGCAAAGCCGCGCCCGGCTATTTCATGGCCAAGTTGATTATCAAACTCATCAATTCCGTGGCCGACGTGGTGAACCACGACCCTGTGGTGGGCAATCGGCTCAAAGTCGTTTTCCTCTCTAACTATAGCGTTTCCTTAGCCGAACGCATCATTCCCGCCGCCGATCTTTCTCAACAAATTTCCACAGCCGGCATGGAAGCTTCCGGCACGGGCAATATGAAATTCGCGCTCAACGGCGCCCTCACCATCGGCACGCTGGACGGCGCGAATATCGAAATCCGGCAGGAAGTGGGCGAAGAAAACATTTTCATTTTCGGATTAACCGCCGAACAAGTAGCCGAAGCGCGGCAAAAAGGTTACAACCCGCGGGAATATTACAAGGCCAACGCGGAACTAAAACAAGTGTTGGACATGATTCAGAACAACACTTTCTCGCCTAAGGAACAGGGGCTTTTTCATCCGCTCGTGGACAATCTCCTTAACAAGGGAGACTACTACATGCTTCTGGCGGATTTCGAATCCTACATGAAATGCCAAGACGAAGTCAGCCTCACTTATGAGCAGCCAGACGTGTGGTATCACAAATCCGTCCTTAACGTCGCGCGCATGGGCAGATTTTCCAGCGACCGCGCCATCCATGAATACGCCTCCAATATCTGGGAACTTCAACCCATGGACGCCTCTTGCCCGGATAATCCGATGCCGTAGAGGCTAACAAAGCTTTTCGTTTTCAAACAAGCGACAAGCTTTTCCAACTTCTTTAAACTGGCTGCGCTAATGTGATGCTCGACTCCCTCGACGTCTTTCTCCGTTGTCTTTTTATCCACGCCAATGAGGAGAAAAAATTCCGTCAAAAGACAATGCCGGCGGCGGATGGCTTGAGCCACTTGAAGACCCCTCGGCGTAAGGGTGAAACCGCGGTATTTTTCGTAATTAAGATAACCGTTCCCGCCGAGTTGTTGAACCATCGTCGTGACGCTGGGGCGCGTGAGCTTTAACTCCTTGGCGATGTCCGCCACGCGGGCGTAACCCTTGGCGTCAATCAGGTCGTGGATGCGCTCCAAATAATCCTCCTGATTTTCCGTGGCGCGCTTGCGTTGGGACGGCATAAGAAGGCACTGTGCCGAAGAAGTTAGTTAAGTCAAACAATTTTATTGTATTCAAAAATTGAGTGACTAGCATAACTTCCTTGTGAAAGAACGCGCTCTTTTAGAAGATGCCTTGAAACATGCGTTCGAGTGCGAATATCAAAAACGCCCCGCAACGGCGGATAGCTTGGCGGGCGCGCTGTCCTTGTCCCGCGAGCAAGCCGCCTCCCTTGTCGCGCGGATTCAGACCGGCGGTTGGGCCGCGTTGAAAGAAGGCGGCATTCATCTCACGGAAGAAGGCAGGGTCTACGCACTGCGCGTCGTGCGGGCGCACCGGCTTTACGAAACGCAACTCGCGCAAGAAACAGGCGTAGAGGAAACGGCATGGCATCAGCGAGCGGAACTCGCCGAGCATGCAATGACGCAGGCTGAAGTGGACAACCTCGCCGCGCGGCTGGGGCATCCGCGTTACGATCCTCACGGCGATCCCATTCCCACGCGATCCGGCGAAATGCCGCCTCCGCGTGGCAAGAGTCTTTTGGAACAACCGGAAGGATGGCAAGGCCGCATCATTCACATCGAAGACGAGCCGGAGAAAATTTATTCCCAAATCGCCGCTCTCGGCTTGGCTCCGAACATGATTGCGCAAATCATCAAAACGGACGAAGCCTCCCTCCATGTGCTTGTGGACGGCTTGGAAATCAAACTTTCAAGACAAATGGCGGCCAACATCTACGCCGTCGCTTTAAAACACGGTGAAGCGGCGGATCATGCCGTTTGCCGCCTTTCCTCGCTTTTACAAGGAGAACAAGCCGTGGTGGTCGGCCTTTCTCCGGCCTGTCGCGGAGCGGAGCGCAATCGGCTGCTGGATTTAGGGATTGTGCCCGGCAGCGCGATTGAGATGGATTTAAAAAGCGCGTTTGGCGAACCGGTGGCTTACCGCGTGCGCGGCGCGGCCATTGCCCTGCGCAAGAATCAGGCAAATCACGTCCTTATTAAGAAACAATGAATTTCCCTTTCAAAAAAAATCCCGCCGCCCTGTCTTCCTGCGCCTCCTGCTTCGCGCGCAGCGTTTCCCCTTACCTGCAAAAACTGGGCGTCAAGATGGATCGCTGGGATTACGTCGCAGCGTTGGCGGGCAACCCGAACACGGGCAAAAGCACGGTTTTTAACCACCTCACCGGACTGCGCCAGCACACGGGCAACTGGCCGGGCAAGACTATCGCGCGCGCCGAGGGCGGTTTTTCTTACGACGGCAAACGATTTAAACTGGTGGATTTGCCGGGAACGTATTCCCTGCTCTCCGCCAGCGCGGATGAAGAAATCGCGCGCAATTTCATTCTCTTCGGCAAGCCCGACGTCACCATCGTCATGGCAGATGCGACGCGGCTGGAAAGAAATCTCAACCTCGTTTTGCAAGTCCTGCAAATCACGGATCGCGCGGTGGTCTGTCTTAATTTGACGGACGAAGCGCGCGCGCATGGACTGGACGTTGACCCGCGCGGCCTTGCGCGGGACCTGGGCGTGCCAGTTGTTCCCACATCCGCTCGGCGAGGCGAGGGCATCGCCGCTTTGCTGGAAGAAATCAACGAGATGGCCCAAGGCAAAACCGCCACGCGGCCCTTGCGTTTGAAATACGAGGACGCGGAATTGCGCGGCGCGATCCATCGCGTGACGACCTTGCTGCAAAAAACATTCCCTCACGTTCCTCACGCCCCTTGGATTGCGCTGCGTCTGTTGGAAGGAGATCAACGGATGGAAGACGCCGTCATTTTGGGCGAATTAGGAACGCTGGCCAGTGACCACGGCGCGAGTTTGCTTCAAGAAACCGACGTCTCTACCAACGAAGAAGCGATTCCTTCACAACCAAAACGCGGAGTTTCTGCGCCGGAAGTGCTGAAAGAAGTGGAGCGGTTGCGCTGGAAACTGCCGCAGAATTTCCGCGATAAATTGGTGGAACAGATTTACGCGGAGTCGGCGCGCATTGCGGAACGCAACGTGGTGAAAAAAGGCGGGCAATTTCGTTTGGGTTGGGAAAGAAACATGGATTTGCTTCTGACAAGCAAATGGACGGGGTTCCCTATCATGCTGCTGCTTCTGGCCGGCGTGTTATGGATGACTATCACAGGCGCGAATGTGGTCTCCGGCTGGCTGGCGGCGGGCTTGATCAACGCAGGGCATCCTTGGCTAAAAGAAGGGCTGGCCTCGCTGGGCGTCTGGCCTTGGTTGAACGGCGTGTTGGCCGACGGCGTGTATTTGACAACCGCATGGGTGGTGAGCGTGATGTTGCCGCCGATGGCCATCTTCTTTCCGCTTTTCACCATCCTTGAAGATTTGGGCTACTTGCCGCGCATCGCGTTTAACCTCGACAAACTTTTTCACAAAGTCGGCGCGCACGGCAAGCAAGCGTTGACGATGTGCATGGGCTTCGGCTGCAACGCGGCGGGCGTTATCGCCGCGCGGGTGATTGACTCGCCGCGCGAAAGGCTCATCGCCATCATCACCAACAAATTTGCCCTCTGCAACGGACGCTGGCCGACGCAGATTCTCGTCGCCACCATTTTTCTAGGCGCGCTCGTTCCTCCCGCCATTGCCGGTATCACGGCGGCTCTGGCGGTTTTTGGCGTTGTGATGTTAGGTGTTGCCTTGACGTTGCTGACCTCATGGGCGCTGACCAAAACCGTGTTGAAAGGCGAGGCCTCGGTTTTCAGCTTGGAATTGCCGCCTTATCGTCCGCCGAATATTTTGCGCACGCTTTACACGTCTTTTATTGATCGCACGATTTTCGTGCTGATACGCGCCGTTGTGTTCGCCGCGCCTGCGGGAGCGGTCATTTGGCTCATCTCCAACGTTCACCTCGGCGGAGCTTCCCTTGCGCAACATTTCATCCGCCTCCTTGAACCGGCGGGCTGGGTGATGGGGCTGAACGGCGTGATTCTGCTCGCCTACATCGTCGCTGTGCCTGCTAATGAAATCATCATCCCCACCGTCCTCATGCTGACGGTGCTGCAAACAGGCATGACGGGCGTCGGCGAACGCGGCGCGGGCGTGATGTTCGACACGCAACATCATCTGCTAAAAAACCTTCTCACAACGGGCGGTTGGACGACGTTGACCGCCGTCTGCCTCATGCTGTTCTGCCTCTGCCATAACCCTTGCTCCACGACAATTTATACCATTTGGAAAGAAACCCGCAGCGCGAAGTGGACTCTTTTTTCCACGTTCATGCCGCTCGTCATCGGCATCGCGCTATGCGTAGGCACAGCCTTCGTCTGGCGGTTGTTGCAGTGATGCACGCCGTCCTTGCTAATCCGCAAGAAGGTTTCTAAGTTCTCCTTATGAAACGTGTTGTAGTGATGCTCGCCGGTTGCGGCGTTTTTGACGGTTCGGAAATTCATGAGGCAGTTCTTACGCTGCTCGCTTTGGATAAGGCGGGAGCAGAAGTCATTTACGCCGCGCCGGACATGCCTCAATATCACGTCATCAATCACCAACTCAAACAGCCCTCCAAAAACGAATCACGCAACGTGCGGGAAGAATCCGCCCGCATCGCCCGCGAGCCGGTCAAGCAGCTAGACGAAATCGCGGCGGATGATTTTGACGCCGTCATTGTCCCCGGCGGGTTCGGCGCGGCAAAAAATCTCTGCACGTTTGCCCATGAAGCAGAGCTGTGCAACGTGAACCCTTCCGTGTCGTCGTTTCTCATTAAAGCGCACGAAAAACACAAGCCGATGGGATTCATGTGCATCGCAACGGCCATCGCCGCGCGGCTCTTCGGCCACGAAAACCTTCAGTTCACCATCGGCAACGACGCCCCCACGGCGGCGGCCCTTCAAACATGGGGCGGCGCGCATGTGAACTGCACGGCGGATGACGTTGTCGTTGATCTCAAACACAAGATTGTCACCACGCCCGCTTACATGCTCGCCACGCGCATCATGGAAGCAGAACAGGGCATCAACGAGTTAGTGCACGCCGTGCTGAAAATGATTTAAGCGCGCTTTTTCTTGGCCTTGGAAGCAGCTTGCGGCGCGGCCTTTTTCGCCTCTATAAGAAAGCCCGATTCCAAATAATCCCGAATCCCGTCTTCCAAAGAAAACTGAAGATGAAAGCCGTCTAATTCGCGCAAAGTATGGCTCATATCCGCTTCGGTATGGGGTTGGTGGTGAGCAAGGGGATTATCAAAATAATCCGGCTTCAGTTTTTTTCCGAGCAAGTTGTTCAGAATCTCCACAATGTCATTAAACGAACGCGGCGTCCCTGTGCCGGCGTTCAGAATGGTGAAAGAAGATTTCGCCTCCAGAGCGGCGATGGTCATGGCCACGACATCTTTCACATAAACAAAATCGCGCTTCTGCTCGCCGAATTTAAACAGCCTTGGCCGTTTGTTGGCGTTCATTTGCTGGGCGAGATGATAAATCATACTGGCCATCACGCCTTTGTGGGCCTCGCGCGGGCCGTAGACGTTGAAATAACGCAAACCCGCCATTCTCCAGTCCGGATAATTTTGCGTGTAATGACGCGCAAGATTTTCCAGCAACATTTTGGAAAAGGCATACACATTAGCCGGAGCGCGCTTATCCGTTTCCCTATTGACGCCGGTAGCAATGCCGTAGGTTGAAGCGGAAGAAGCAAAAACAAGCGGCGTCTGTCGCGGCTTCAAAAATTCCAACAACTTGCGGAAGCCTTCCACGTTGTCGTGAACTTGAAGCCGTTGGTCGTGTTCCATCGTGTTAGTGATGGAAGCGAGGTGAAACACCGCGTCCCACTGCGGCTCGCCAAATTGCTGTTTCCAATCCAGCGCGGCCATGTCGGCGGCGATGAGGTCTCCGTTAAAATCCTGCAAATTTTTGAAATTGGCCGAACGAAATCCATCCAAAATGGTGATCCACGCCTGCGGAAAGCGACTCTGAAGCTCAAGAACAAGATTCGAGCCGATAAACCCCGCGCCTCCTGTGACAAGAATGTTTTTCATAACAGAAAAAGCAGCCTACCAACTCTCTCCATCTTGTTCAAAGGAGAATTGTTTATTGATTTTACAGTAAAATCATGTCAAAAGGTTGTATGGTCTTGAAACGTTGGGCAATAGTCATGGTGATCACCGCTCTGGTGATGGGAACTATTTTGCCTGTTTCCGCCGAAGTGGCCGAAGAAGATTTATCACAACAAAAAACCGAAACCTCGATTGAAAAAGCGCCAGAAACACCTAGCCGTTATCACGAAAACGCGATGGAAATTTCCTTTGAATCGGCCAATCTTTTTGCGGTAGGGCACGAAATCGATTACCACATCGCGCCGCAAATTCTCTCCGTTCACTGGCAATTGGATGACGTCGGCAACGAAGGATGGCTTCGCGGTAACACAGAATGGGTCACAAGCGTTTTTTACACGCCTGTGATTAACGGTCCTGAAAATCGAATGGTCGGCGGCGCATGGGGCCCTCGTTATAATTTTGTTCAACCCGGCTGGAAGCTCGTCCCTTACATGGAAAGCCGCGTCGGCTTTCTTTTTACCGACAGCACTGATGTGTATGCCTCCCAAGGACAAGACTTCTGCTTCACCTTCATGGTCGGCGTCGGCGCGCGTTATGATTTTAACGCACAATGGAGCGTTGCCCTGACTGCCTTTTACCAGCACATCTCCAGCGCCGGTCTTTCTGAACCGGATCGCCCTAATTACGGCCTCGACGCCATCGGCCCCAACGTCTCCGTGCTTTATAAGTTCTGATCCTTCACCGGCTCAACGGCGGCGGGCTCTTGAGGAGTCGGAGCAACCGGCGACGGCAAGAGAAACTCGCTTTTGTCAAACCACTCGCCTGAAGGCAAAGGAATGGGCGAGCCTTTCCATTCTTCCCCCGGCTTCGTGTGCGTGGGGAAATAACCAGTTTCCGGCAGAACACGCTTTTGCTGCGGCGGGGCGATGAGAAACTCCACCCACTTGCGCGCCTGCTCCATGTGCGGGGATTTTGCGGCAATGACCAGAACATCCAGTTGAACCATCGCGCCGTGCGAGGGCGCGCGCCATGAAATATCTTTAATATCTGGCGATTGCAAACGCAGAGCGGCAGGCAAGAGACTGATTTCGCACTGGCCTTCTTGAAGAGCCTGCCAGCATTTTCCTTCGTCAGCAAGACGCACACTGGCGCCTATCTCCTGCCACACGCGATCCCACGCCTCGTTATGCGGCGCATTGGCAGATTGGCCGAGTTGTTTGACTTGAAGAGCAATGAGCAAGTCCATGTCGTCCGGCCAAAGCGCGTTGGGATGCGCCCACCATCTTTCCGTCAAAGCCGCGTTATTGCGAAAGTAAAAGAAGTAGGGCGTCCAACGCCAAGGCCGCGTCCATTGGCTGTCAGGGTCGAAAGAATAACCGGTAAAAGCGGGGTTAGCGCCGTTTTTCGACTCACCTTCATCAAAAGAAGCCAGCTCCAGCCCTTGCCGCAAAACATTGAAATGGCGCGGCGAAAGTGAATAAACATCCCCGTCGAGGGGCAAAGGCTTGCCTTCGGAAGAAGTGAGAAGGCGTTGCTCAACCTTCATGCCGCCCGCTTTTTCCCACTCTTCCAGCCACGAAGCGGGCAACAAAGCTTTCTCCGTATAAAAAACAAGAACAGGCGGCTTTTCCGGCGTAGGCTGCGGCGTCGGGGTCGGAGTGGGAACGACGATCGGCTTCGATGGACGGAAAATCAGCAGAAGAATGCCGACGAAAATCAGAAGGAGCGCGAGGAGACTTAAAACCCGCTTGCTTGGTTTCTTCATCCGATTAGAAATAGGAGAGACCGTTTTTTTGGCAAGACGGAATCGTTGAAAAAATATATGCTCCGTAGAAAGCAGCGATTGGAAGTGTAGTCCCGTCAAAAAAAATGCTCCCCCCTCGTGTCATTCCCGCGAAAGCGGGAATCCAGAAAAGCTGGATTCCCGACTCGCTTCGCTCTCGGGAATGACAGGTAGCGGTGTTTTCTACGGAGCAAAAAAAATGTTGACCTTTCACGGGATTACGGCAGCCTACTCCCAAGTTTGAAGAAGTCCTGTGGATTATGTAGGGCAAAAGTCCTATATAAAAGGGGCTTCTTCAATTCCAAACCTTCAAAGGAGGAAATAAACAAATGAATAAAAAGATTGCTGGGTTTCTTGCCGCGGCGTTCGTGGGAGCTTCCATTGCTATGGCTGGTTCTCCGTGCAGCAACGACAAAGACCTTAAGAAAATCGTTGATGAGGGGCCTTATGTTCAGACCTCTCAAAAGGGGGTAACCCTTAGCGGCTATGTTGACGCCGGGTATACCTATAACTTTTCAGGCAGAGGCGAAAATATCGCTACTTCCAACCGCTTCGGCGGAGACGCCAATAACAGGGGTGATTTTAATCTAAACGCCTTCAAATTGGTTTTGGAAAAAGCTCTTACCGATGCCAATGAATTACAAGCCGGATTTCGCGCTGACGTGATGTTCGGTGAAGATGCCGCATTCTTGGGTCAAAATGCCGGCGGAAGCGACAGCGTGTTCCTCGAACAAGCTTATGTCCAATTCCGCTTGCCTTACGGCAATGGCATTGACTTCAAAGTCGGTAAAATGGTGACCCCGCTGGGTTATGAAGTGATTGAGCGTCCGGTGAATATGAATATCACCTACGGTCAACTCTTCAGCACACTGCCTTTGTGGCACACAGGTGTCATGGCTGCTTACAAGTTTAACGACTCGTTTGACATGCAATTCGGTGTTGTCAATGGTAACAATGCTGACAACGGCGTTGGTGCTGATGCAGAAGACAACGGTATGTTCATCGCTACGGCCAACTACACAGTGCCGGGCGGAAACGCTAACTGGTATAACGGCGTTCTCTATGGCGTCAACGGCGACGGCCGCGGTGCTTTTGATGATTCACCGCTCGTCATCTATGACACATGGATGAACTGGGTGCCGAAGTTTGCCAAGGATAAACTCCTTTTGGGAGCTAACTTCCAATTGGGCAACGGTTACGTAGCAACCGACACAACCAATGGCGTTCCCAATCGTGTGACCGCATTCAGCCCGACCAACTTTGGTAACCTCGGTGTTGCCGGAGGTCAGGATGATTCCGACACCACGACATGGGTGGGCGCAGCAGCGTATGCGAAGTATCAATTCACCGATATCTTCAGCTTAGCTGGCCGTTTGGATTGGTTGCACAACGACGACTCCAATATGTTTGGTAACGCCAACAATGGAACCGATCCTTCCTTCCCCAACACAGAAGCTGACGGAAGTGAAGATATGTGGAGCACGACGATTACCGCCGGCTTCGACCTCATCGAAAACATGATGCTCCGCACGGAGTATCGCCTCGATTGGGGCAGCGACTTAATGCAGACCAACTTCAATGGAACTGGTGCTGCAGGCCGCAACAGCTCTGGACCTCTGCATACAGCAGCCGTCCAAGTTGTCTACAGCTTCTAATCTAGATTAGACTGTTCTTAAACCCCGAGGGGCCTTCCCCTCGGGGTTTTTTGTTCTCTAATTTTTGCTCGCTTGTTAGCGCCCACTAGGGGAACTCAAGGCACCTTGTCAGTTTTCACTGCACATTGTTTTTGTTCAGTGTCATCGCGAGCGACTGTAAGGAGCGTGGCGATCTTTGTTGCCATTTTTTTTCTGAAAGCAATGGTCTAAAGCAAGGAAGACAAATCTTCCCAACCCTTGTTAAAACTTTCTACCAAAAGCAGCTTTTTCGCTCGCGATCCTTTTTTAATCTGTTTTTCTCTTTCGATAGCATCTCCAAGCCGAAGAAAAGTTTCAAAATAAACCAATCTATTCGTGTGGTATTTTTTAGTAAATCCGTCGTTAAGCAGATTTTTATGTTCATGAATCCTTCGCTTGAGGCTATTCGTCATGCCAGTGTAAATGACTGTTCGGCTGTCGTTAGTGAGCATATAGACGAAGTATCTTTTTTTCACGGGAGAGAGCTAAACAAAAAGATGATGAAAGGCAAGATCGCCACGCTCCTTGCAGTCGCTCGCGATGACAATGCTATGCGTGTTGCAATGTGTCGTTGCGAGGAGCAGAGCAACGTGGCAATTTCGGGAACAGGTGGGGGGGCAAAACAATGAAACGTAAAGCCATCATCGGCGTAGGCATCGCGGGACATCCCATCGCCGCCGCGGGCAACACATGGGCATTTCTGCAATGGGTCGCAGGATTTCAACAACTAGGATGGGACGTGTGGCTGGTGGAAGAAATCCAATCAGATCATTGCATAGACGCCGCTTTTAAACCCTGCCCGTTTGAACAAAGTGAAAACTTGCGCTACTGGCGGCAAATCACCGCGCCGTTCCAAGCCTCCCTTTTTGTGGACGGCGCCACTTCAAACCAAAAAGACTTTTCCCTCTTTGCGCGCGACGCAGAAGTGTTCCTCAACATCTCCGGCCATTTAAAACAACATCAATACCTCGCTCACATCCCTCATCGCATCTACCTCGACCTCGATCCGGCCTTCACCCAAGTCTGGGCATCGGCCTACAACTGCGACATGAATTTTACCGGCCATAACCACTTTTTCAGCGTCGGCTCCTGCATGAAGACGGCGCGCGTTCCTGACACAGGACATGAATGGAAACCTACCTTGCCGCCCGTGGATTTGAATTTTTGGAAACCTTACACGCCCACCTCTCCCCATATTGATCCCAAAAATTGTTGGACGACGGTCACGCACTGGTATGCGTATGCGGATATTGAATGGAACGGCATGGCGCTAAGCAATAAAGCTTCCGAGTTTAACAAAATCGTTGATTTACCCTCGCGCGCGCCGAGCTCCCTGATGCTCGCAACGGATTTAACGCCGGAGAACGAGGAGTATCACCAATTTTCGCGCGCCGGATGGCAAATGGCCTCCGCTTCCGCCGTGAGTCAGAATCAAAATATTTACCGCGACTTTTTGGCGTCAAGCCGAGGCGAATTTTCCGTAGCAAAAGGCGGCTACGTCGCATCAAAGTGCGGCTGGTTCAGCGACCGCAGCGCGTGTTACCTTGCCCTCGGCAGACCCGTCATTCTTCAAGAAACCGGCTGGACAAAAGCCTTGGAAGCGGACGAAGGCTTGCTTTCCTTTACTGATGCGGAATCCGCGGCCACCTCTTTAGCCAAAGTGGAAGCCGATTACGACGCCCATTGCCGCGCCGCGCGCCGCTTGGCAGAAGAAAAGCTAGACGCTCAAAAAGTGGTGGGAAGAATGTTGAAAGCGATCGCGTGTTAAGACGAGCCGTCTAAAGGTGTTTTACTTGCGCAAGGAGCAGCTGTATATTGGCTTTGTTATGTATGCCATTTATAAAACAACGGCAGGCGAGCTTGATGAAAATTTTTTGAAAAGCCTCAAAGAAACTTTCAAGGATAGACCCATTGAAATCGCCGTTTATGAAAGCGATGAAACGGAATACTTGCTTCGCTCTCCTTTAAACAGAGAAAAACTGCTTCGCGCCATCAAGAATGTTGAAAATAATTGCAATTTAGTCACGCCGGACCAATCGCAATTTCAATGAGGACGGTCGTTTTTGAAAAAGATGCTTTCCATGATTTTGTGAATTGGGCGGCAACGGATAAATCTCTTTTTGAAAGACTGCTTCGCTTGATTAGCGAAACTGCTAAAAATCCATTTGAAGGCATTGGCAAGCCTGAACCTCTCAAACACCAACTTCAAGGCTACTGGTCTCGACGCATCAATGATGAGCATCGCCTTGTCTATAAGGTAAAAGACGATTCCATTATCATTGTCGCTTGCAAGTGGCATTATTGATATTCCTCTCATGTCTCCTCTCATCGGCATCATCATGGGCAGCCAATCCGACTGGCCCTCCATGAACAAAGCAGCGGAGATTCTGCGCGCGTTGAAAATTCCTTTTGAAGCGCGGGTCATCAGCGCGCATCGAACGCCGGATACGGCCTTTCGCTACGCCAAAAGCGCGGAAAAACGCGGGTTGAAATGCATCATTGCCGGAGCGGGCGGCGCGGCGCACTTGGCAGGGGTAACAGCCGCGTTGACTCCCTTGCCCGTCTTAGGCGTTCCGATGAATTCCAAAGCTTTAAATGGCCTCGACTCGCTTCTCTCCATCGCCCAAATGCCCGCAGGCGTTCCCGTCGCCACCTTTTCCATCGGCGAAACAGGCGCAGCCAACGCGGCTCTTTTTGCGGCGCAAATGTTAGCGGTTCAAGACACGGTCCTGCGCAAGAGACTGGCGGCTTTGATCCGCCGCCTTAAAAAACCTTAAGCCGTAGCCGAGACTTTTTCTTTTTCAAGATAAAGATAGACGCCGCAATTTTCGCAAACGGTGATGTCCGTCACCACCTGCAAGCGGCCATACATGCCGCGCGGGACTTCAATATGGCAGTTGCCGCAAAGCCACTTCGAGGTGGAAGCGCTGGCGCGAACAGGGGCGACGCTGGCGCGGCTTTTGGCGCGAATGCGGTCATGGTGGCTTAAAATAGGCTTGGGAATCCGCGTGCGTTCTTTTTCAATGTGCTTTTCAAGCGAAGCGTGGCTTTCGCCTTTGGCATTGTCTAATTTGTTTTCGAGAAGATTGAGTTGTTTAAGGGCTTCAAGGATGATTTGAGGATCGGGCTTTATCATAAAACCATCTATTAAACGCGCTGTTCCCCCTGTCTGTCAATAGCTCTGTGGCGGAAAACGCGCCATGGCGTTGCTAACCTGTATGGATAACGAGTGATTGCATGAAAGAATTATACTCTGCGGAAGGGTGTTGCAGCCTGTCATTCCCGAGAGCGAAGCGAGTCGGGAATCCAGATGTCTGGTTTCCCGCTTTCGCGGGAATGACAGGAGGGGGCAATCTATGCAAGTTAGCAAATGCCCGCCCCCTGCCTCATCTTAACGTCTTAATGCCGACTCGCTTAATGCCCGCTTGCAACGCCTCGCCAAAACGGTCGAGTTGCTCTTTCGTATGCAGCGCGGACACGGCGGTGCGGACAAGGTCTTTGCCAACCGGCACGCCGGGCGAAATGGAGATGACGGTGAAAAAACCGTGTTCCCAGAGATGCTTCCACAAACCGTAGCATTTTTCTTGATTGCCGATAACGATAGGAATGGCCGGCGTCGGGCTGTCCCAATAATCCAGCCCTAGATTTTTAAGAATATTCTGCAAATAGCGCGTGTTCTCCCAAAGCCGTTCGCGGTGTTCCGGCTCTTCTTGCATCACGCGCAAAGCGGCGCGCGCGGCGGCGGCGGCTGGCGCGGCAATGGCTGCGCTGAAGATGATTTGCCGACAATTGCTGCGCAGGTATTCGATGACCCCGCGATCGCCCGCGATAAATCCGCCCGTGCTGGCCAGTGATTTAGAAAACGTTCCGACGATTAAACCCACGTCCTTCGCCACGCCGCAGTGATCCGCCACGCCTCGTCCATCCTTGCCAAGAACGCCAAAACCATGCGCGTCGTCCACGACAAGAAACGCGGAAAATTTCTTGGCCAGTTCAACAATCTTCGGCAACGAAGCAATATGGCCTTCCATCGAATACACGCCGTCCACGGCGATGATTTTCGGCTGGCCGGGTTCGAGCTGCTCCAACATGGCTTGCAGGGAAGCCATATCTTCATGGCTGAAACGCTCCATCGTCGCCGCGCTCAAACGCGCGCCATCCCACAAGGAAGAGTGAATGCTTTTATCCACAATCAACGCGTCGTCGCGTTGAGCGATGGCCGCTAAACTGGCGATGCAAGCCATGTAACCGGCGACAATAACATGGCAAGCTTCCTTGCCGAGAAACGCCGCTAAATCTTCCTCAAGCTCGATGTGATACTTCCGCGAGCCGTTGGCCAAACGCGAACCGCACGGGCTGCCACCCCATTCCTCCAGCGCGTCCCGCACGGCTTGCTTGATCTTAGGATGCGAGCTTAACCCAAGGTATTCATTGCTGGACATCATCACCATCTTGCGCCCGTCCACCCACACATGCGCGCCCTCTGCCTTTTCAACCACATGATAATAAGGCGCATACTTAAGGCGCAATTTAGTGGTGGCATCCGTAAGGCAACGCTCTGTTACCGGATTGCGTTTTTCAGTGAAAATGGGGATTTTGAACACAAGAGCGAAACTATGTCCCTAAAAACACCGGTAAAGTCAAATTTCTAAGAAAGATTTGCGCGCTTAAGAAAAAATTCCTAAGAAAACGTCTCTTACTTCGTTCTTCTCTAGGGAGGACGGTTATGAGAAAAACAACAGCCGTATGACGCAAGATGACGATGCAACATGGATTGAAGACTGCGTGCGCGAACACGGGCTGTCTTTGGTGTCTTACGCCGACCGTTTGCTCAACGACGCCGACCGGGCGCGGGACGTGGTTCAGAACGCCTTCATTAAGTTATGCCGGCAATCGCGGCAGAAGGTGGAGCCAAAGGCGAAAGAATGGCTTTTCACCGTCTGCCGCAACGAAGTTATGGATATTTTAAGAAAAGAACATCGCATGACGCCGTTGGACGACCGGCAAACGGAGCAATGCCCGTGTTCCGCGCCTTTGCCTTCCGAAAAATTGGAATCAACGGAAACAAACTCCCGTCTCATTCGCGTCCTCAATGTCTTGCCGCCCAACCAACGCGATGTCATCCGCCTTAAATTTCTCCACAACATGTCTTACAAAGAAATCAGCCGCGTCACCCGCCTTTCCGTCAGCAACGTGGGCTTTCTCATCCACACCGGCCTGAAAACGATGCGCGGCCAAATGAATCAACAGGAAGGCTCGTCACTATGAACATTTCCAAAATGACACCTGACGAGCGCGAGCAGCTTTTGACCGCCTATGCGCTCAATGAATTGGACGCCGCCGCCTGCAAAAAAGTGGAGGCAGAGCTTTTAAACGACAAAACCAACGCGCGTGATGTGGAACAAATCCGCGCTTTGGAAAGTCAACTGAACGCCGAGTTGCAGGTTGAACTCGGCGACGGTCTTGAACCAGCCAACCTTGCAGCCATCCGAAGAGCTATGAAAACTCCAACACCCAAATTAACCTCATTCTTGTCAGGCCTTGGCATCACCGCCGCTATGGCGGTGTGTGTCATCGTCGCCCTTAACATTCCCGCCGTGCGGAAGCATTTTGCGCCGTCTCGCCAACTAGCCCAACAGGAAAAACCAGAAGAAAATGCCGCAACTTATGCGACATCCCCCACGCCTCCTCCCCCCGCTGGCGGCGCTCCACAACCGTCTGACGCATTAGTGGCCCAAGGATCAGCAGAAATGCCTTCATCTCCAGCCATGATGATGGAGGATCAAGGCGAAGCCCGCATGTCGGCAAAAGCCATACGCTACATGCCTGAACCCTGCCCGCCGCCGTTTTATCCGTCCTACAACGAAACCTATGAAGGGACGATGGAAGGCGGCTTTCTCGAACCTCTCAAAGAACCGCTCTCAACCTTCTCAATTGACGTGGACACGGCCTCCTACGCCAATGTCCGCCGTTTCTTAAACGAAGGCCAACTTCCGCCGCCTGATGCGGTTCGCATTGAGGAACTCATCAACTACTTCACTTACAACTATCCTCAACCCACCGGTAGCGAGCCGTTCTCGGTCAACATCGACATGGCGACTTGCCCGTGGAACTCGGCTCATTTGCTGGCGCGGATTGGATTGAAAGGACGCGAGGTCAGCGTCGCCAATCGTCCGGCGGCGAATCTGGTGTTCCTTTTGGATGTGTCCGGTTCCATGGGCGAGCCTAACAAACTTCCGCTTGTCAAAGAATCGATGTCCATGCTTGTGCGGAAACTCAAACCGGAAGACCGCGTGGCCATTGTTACCTATGCCGGCGAATCAAAAATCGCTCTGCCTTCCACGCCCGTCAGCGACCGTCAAAAGATTCTCGACGCGATTGACGCTCTTCAATCCGGCGGCTCGACCAACGGCAGCGCGGGTATTGACCAAGCTTACGAAATCGCCGAGAAAAACTTCATGAAAAACGGCGTGAACCGCGTGATTTTGGCGACGGACGGCGATTTCAACGTCGGCACGGTGAGTCCGGATGCGCTCGTGCGGCTCGTGAAGAAAAAAGCTGAAAACAATGTCTTCTTGAGCGTCTTCGGCTTCGGCATGGGCAACTTACAAGACGCCACGCTAGAGCAACTCGCCGACAACGGCAACGGAACTTACGGCTACATTGACTCGCGCCAAGAAGCGCGCAAGGCGTTCGTGGAACAACTCAACGGCACGCTGGTCACGATCGCTAAAGATGTGAAAATTCAGGTGGAGTTTAATCCGTCCGTCGTTTCTTCCTACCGTCTCGTCGGCTACGAAAACCGAATGCTGCAAGCGCAGGATTTCAATAACGACAAAAAAGACGCGGGCGACATCGGCGCAGGCCACACAGTAACGGCTCTCTATGAAATCGTCACGGTCAACTCCAGCGACGCGCAAATAGACGATCTCAAATACCAAAAACCCGACCCCGAAGCCAAAAAAGAAGGCAAAATTTTGACGAACAAAGATGAGCTGATGACCGTCAAGCTCCGTTACAAGCAGCCTGATGGCCAAACGAGTCAAAAAATCGAAAGGCCAGTTCTTGCCGGTTTAAACAAGGAATTTGATAAAGCGTCCGATGACTTCCGCTTCGCCGCTGCTGTGGCCGCCTTTGGCATGGCCTTGAACATCTCCGAGTATCTCAATGGCTCAACCTACAGCGACGTATTGGAATGGGCCAAGAAATCCATCGGCAATGACGCCGAGGGTTACCGCCAAGAATTTGTTGACCTCGTAAAACGAGCGAGAGATTTGATGGAAAACGGCGAACACCACATCCAAGAACCGCCTATAGTGGAGTAAGGTTGTTAGCAGGTCCCGACTGCGTCGGGACTGGCTGGCGCGGGCCTTGCTGCCCCGCCAGCTTGCGCGCGTCTTCAGCCCTGATGCGCGCTTGGGGCGTCAACACGGGATCATCTATCAACAACGCCACAGCAGAAAAAATTTTGGCGGCCTCGTCATATTTTTTTCTGGCGAACGCCACTTCGCCCAGCAACATCCGCCCGCGCGCGTTGTGCTCGCCTTCGGGGCTTTGCCGCAGCACTTGATTAGCTAGCTTTTCAGCCTCATCCAGCCGTTCGAAATGAATGTAAGCTTCAGCCAAAGATTCCAACGCCGTGTTGTGATCAGCCTCTTTCGGAAAACGCGAACGGAAAGTCTCCCACTCGCGCGCGGCGTCCGCCCATTTTTGAAGCTTGGAAAATAGCGAGCCAAGACCGACTTGCGCGCGGCGTTGTTGAGCGGCGTCCGCGCTTTGAGCCAAGACGCGGCGATAGTATTTCTCCGCCCGCGAGGGGTCGGCGGAAGCGGCAAACTCCTGCGCCATCCATTCGATCACGTCCGGGGAAATGGACGGCATAGGCTTGTTATCTTTCTCCGGCAATTTATTGCGCTCGGCCAGCCATTGATCGTATTTCTCCACTTCCGCCGTCAACGCCACGAGATTTTTTTCCTGAAGCGCGATGCGGATGAGCTGCTGCATCACGATTCCCGCATAAGTTTTGGGATCTAAAAGCCGCGCTTTTTCCCAATGTTGCTTGGCGAGGTCGTCCCGTTTTTCCTGACTC
Source organism: bacterium (assembly GCA_043805085.1). GTDB lineage: Bacteria > Verrucomicrobiota > Verrucomicrobiia > Methylacidiphilales > Verrucolacustridaceae > JAZDII01. Next base: position 1,131 of record JAZDII010000104.1, on the reverse strand, counting down.
AAGCAAAAAGCCAACCAATGATGCGCGTCCGCCGCCCATTGAGTTTGAGGAAATTTGTCCAAAAGCTCTTCCAACCGCTTTTTCATCGCCGCGTTGTCCTTCTGATCTCCCGCCAAAAGGGCCGCTTGCCAAAGAGCCGTCTCGCGCTGTTTGAAAGAAGGATTTTCTTTCAAAAGCTTGTCCAACGCCGCGCGCGCTTCATCTATTTTTTTCAACGCTTGATAGCTCTGCGCCAGCATCCAAAGCGCGTCGGAAGCTTGTTCATGGCGCGGAAATTGTTTGAGAAAATCATTCCAAACACGCTCTGCCGCTTCAAACTTGCGCAGCGCAAAAACGGAACTGCCCCATCGAAAAAGCACGGCGGCGCGAACGGCTTCCTCCGCAGACTGCACCGCTTTGTCGCCGCTCAACTTTTCATACATCGGCGCGCAAACGTCGAACTTGCCTTCCTTAAAAAAGACATCCGCCCGCATCATCTCCACAAAAGCCAAATGCGGCGATTGAGGGAAAGACGCCGGAAAAGCTTCCGTTTCGGAAAGAAACAGAGGCGACTTTGTTTCCTGCAGCAAAAGCAACCGCGCCCATGCGCTCGGCTCCGCCACAGCGTCTTTAGGAAATTCTTTAAGAATAGAATCGTATTGGTTCAACGCTTCCTTATTTTTTTTAAGCAGCCGATAAGACTCCGCCGTGAGAAAAAACGCCTGCGCGCGCGCTTGGGCTGGAAAATGTGGTTTAACCTCGTCGAACACCTTCGCGACAGCTTCGTAATCGGCAAGGGCAAAGCGGCTCTGCACAAGACCGAGATGCGCCAGCTCTTTCCAGAATTGAGGCGCGTCCTCGCCTCGCGCTTTCTCAAAAAACGCTGCGGCGTCTTTATATTTCTTCAACGCATACGCCAGATTGCCCGCCCGCACAGCGGCCTCCGCCTTCAAAGCGGGGTCTTTTGTTTGCTCCAAAACTTCCTTGAAAAACTTCTCGGCCTCCACGGAATGACCCGACCGGCTGCTCTTCCATTATCAAACGCATTTATTAGTTTTCCGCCAATAATTCCTTTGCGCAGCATATCATTTACAGCACCAAATACTGGAACCTTGCAAACACCGGTTATAAGTTTTGTAACTGCAAAATGAT
>JAZDII010000103.1:0-8420 GCA_043805085.1 bacterium | reverse complement strand
GCCGATGTATTGGCGGCTGTAACCTCGCCTAAAATTTTCATCGTTCCGGTGTTGGTGAGCAACGGCGTTTTCACCGATGAAATTTTACCGCAGAAACTTGGGGGGCTTCGCCAAGGCAGGCAGATAGTCGTTTGCGAGCCTGTGGGAAGTCATCCGGACATGGCGCAGATTATTTTATCTCAAGCGCGGACGGCGATGAAAAACGACAAGATTGATTTTCAGCAAACGAGTTTGCTCCTTGTCGCTCACGGTTCGGAAAAGAACGCGCAAGCCGCTATCGTTGCGCGCGAGCAAGCGGAAAGAATCCGCGCGCTGAAAGGCTTCGGAGAATGTCGCGCGCTTTTTATGGCGCAAGAGCCGCTCGTTCGAGATTGGGCGCAGCGTGCGGCGTTGCCCAACGTCGTCGTCGTTCCTTTTTTCATGGCGAACGGCAAGCATGTTCGGGAAGACATTCCCGCGCTGTTGGGTATTCCAGCCGGATTGTTGAACCGTTCTTTTAAAACACAAAACAAGCATTTGTGGGTTGCCGAGCCTGTCGTCGCGAGTCCGATGTTGCTTAACGTCATTCTCGACCGTATTAAAAGCGCATGAGCTATGATCTCGTTGTCATCGGAGGCGGGCCGGCGGGTTACGTCGGCGCCATTCGCGCGGCGCAGTTAGGGAAGAAAGTGGTTTGCGTGGAAAGGGAGCGCGCGGGCGGAACGTGTTTGAATTGGGGTTGCATTCCCACGAAGTCCGTTTTGAGAAGCGCGGAGGTTTATCGCCTTTTCCAACGCGCGGAGGAGTTCGGACTAAGCGCGGACAATGTGCGGTTTGATTTTGCCAAGATCATGCAGCGTAGCCGCAACATCGCCGACCGCATGGCCAAAGGCATCGAGTTTTTATTCAAAAATAAAAAGGTGGACTACTTGCGCGGCGTGGCTCGGATTGTAGAACGCGGCAAGGTGGCTGTCGCGGACAGCGACGGCAAGGAGCAGGTTTTAGAGACGCAACATATTTTATTGGCCACTGGGAATGCGTCGCGTTCGCTTCCCGGTTTGCAAGTGGACGGCAAAAAGATTTTGACGAGCCGCGAGGCGTTGGCGTTGACGCAGCAGCCGCGCTCCATTCTTATTGTCGGCGCGGGCGCGATCGGCATTGAGTTCGCCAGTTTTTTTAACGCTTTGGGAGTCCCGACAACCCTTCTTGAAATTTTGCCGCGCATTTTGCCGATGGAGGATGAGGAAATTTCCGAACACCTCTTGCGTTCTTTTGAACGACGCGGCATCGAGATTTTGACAGAAACAAAAATTGAAAAGGCGGAGACGAGCGAAAACAGCGTGAAGGTTTTGACATCGGGCAAACACAGCCGCGAGATTGAGGCGGAGGTCGTGTTGGTGGCCGTCGGTGTCCAAGCGCGCTTGGAAAATATTTTTGAAAAAGGCGTTGAGATAGAGACGGAACGCGGGTTTGTGAAAACCGACGAGCGTTATCAAACTTCCATGCCGGGCGTTTGGGCGGCGGGCGACGTCATCGGACCGCCTCTGCTGGCGCATGTGGCCTCGCACGAAGGGGAGGCGGCGGTGGAGGGCATGTTTCTTCCTGAAAGGAAACCGCGCAAGATCGAACATTTTCCCGCTTGCACATATTGCTTGCCGGAAATTGCCAGCGTCGGTCTCACGGAACAAAAAGCGAAAGAAAAAGGGCTGTCTTACAAAGTCGGAAAATTTCCTTATCGCGCTTGCGGTCGCGCCGTCACAACGGGCGAGACGGACGGTTTTGTCAAACTCGTCATCAGTCAATCAGACGAAAAAATTTTAGGCGCGCACATCATCGGCATGGAAGCGACGGAGTTGATCGCGGAAGTTGGAATGGCGATTTCTTTGGGCGCGACGGCCGACAAGCTCATCGAGACCATTCACGCTCATCCGACGCTGGCGGAGATGATGGCCGACGCCGCTGCTGTCGCGGACGGCAAGGCGATTCATCTATGAGCATTGCCGCGCCGTTGGAAAAAAAACCGCCGTGGTTGCGCGTCAAAATTTCTTCGGTTCATTCCTGCGCCAATGTCGGCGCGCTGGTTCGCCAAAGCGGATTGCACACGGTTTGCGAAAGCGCGCGGTGTCCGAACCTCGGCGAATGCTGGAGCCGAGGGACGGCGACGCTGATGATTTTGGGAAATATCTGTTCGCGCCGATGCGGTTTCTGCGCCATTGCTTCGGGCAATCCTTTGCCTCCCGACCCTGGCGAACCCTTGCGCGCGGCCCGCGCGGCCTTTGAAATGAAGCTTCGCCACGTTGTTGTGACTTCCGTAACGCGCGATGATTTGCCGGACGGCGGCGCGGCTTTTTGGGCGGAGACGATTCGCGCCATTCGCCGCGAGAATCCTAATGCTTCACTAGAGACGCTGATTCCCGATTTCGGCGGCAAGCGGGATTGTCTCGAACAAGTTTTGCGCGCGCGGCCCGACGTTTTGAATCACAATGTGGAAACTGTGCCGAGGCTTTATCCGACCGTTCGCCCTCAAGCCAAGTTCGAGCGCAGCCTTGAGTTGCTGCGCTTGGCCAAGAAAGCCGGTTTAACGACGAAGACGGGGTTAATGTTGGGCATCGGCGAAAGGGAAGATGAAATCGAAGAAGTGTTGCGCGCGCTGGTTGCTTTGCGTGTGGATATGTTGACGTTGGGTCAGTATCTTCGCCCGACGGCGCGCCATCTTCCCGTTGAGCGCTGGGTGTCGCCGGAAGAGTTTGCGCGATGGAAAGAGCGCGGGCTTAAGCTTGGGTTTCGCTTTGTCCAAAGCGGGCCGCTCGTGCGCAGTTCTTACCGCGCCGAAGAAGCCGTCGCGCCGCTCCCATAATGCTTCCAAAGGAAACAAAACACGGGCGCAAATTCATCGGGTTGTTGCCGCATCGCTTCATCAATTTTTTGAAATGACATCCAGTGCAGCTCACTGATTTCTTCAGATGGAAAGGAAAACGGGCCCTCGCAGTTCGCGCGATAAAGGCGCGTGAATTCCTGCGATGTTTCTTCCCGCGCGGCGACGTAAGCGATTTCTTTTAAATCAAGCGGCGCGGTCCATCCGACTTCTTCCTGAATCTCCCGTCGCGCCGCTTCCAGATAGCTTTCGCCGGAATCCACATGGCCGCAAACGGAGGATGTCCACACGTTGGGATAAGAATCTTTGAAGGCGGAGCGGCGTTGCATGAGAAGCTCGCCGCGAGCGTTAAAAATCCACACATGCGCGGCGCGGTGAAGGAGCCGTTGCGCGTGCGCTTGCGAGCGCGGCGTCTGGCCGATGACCTCGTCCCGTTCGTTCACGATGTCTAAAATATCTTCTTTTTCAGTCATGATGGGCGGACGGTTTGATAAAGTTGAATCCATTCTTGAATGCTCAATTCTTCCGCGCGAGCAGTGAGAGGGACAGGCAAAACACTTTTTAACATTTTGCGGCGATGCGAAAAACCGAGTTTCAGGAAACGATAAAAACCCTCCCGTTCTTGAACTGAAGCGGCTTCTTCAGGGATGATGGTCAAACGCGCGACGATGGATTCCACTTTTGGTTCGGGGAAAAAAACGCCGCGCGGCAAGGTTTTCAGAATTTCCACTTTGTAAAAACGTTGAACAGCCACGCTGATGATTCCGTAATCCTTCGTGCGCGGCTGCGCGGCCAAACGCTGGCCGGTTTCTTTTTGCAGCGTGAAAACGCAAGCGCGGGGCAGGGGATCAAGCTTGAGCAGTTCCGCCAGCAAAGGTGTGGAAATGTTGTAAGGAAGATTGCCGATAATGTGCGGATGGGGATATTGAGAAAGAAGGCGCAGCGCGTCGCCTTCGACGAGGGAGAAATGCTCGGAATTTTGAAACTTTTCTTTAAGCCAATCGCACAAACCTCGGTCTGTTTCTATCGCCGTCACTCGCCAATTTTTTTTCAGCATCATTTCCGTCAACGCGCCGAGGCCGGGGCCGATTTCTAACACACGCGCGCTGTTATTGACCGGCAGGCTGTCCACGATGAAACGGCAGAGATTGGCGTCGAACAAAAAATTTTGACCGAATTGTTTGAGCGGGCGCAAGCCGCGCTTTTCCAAAGTTTGTCTAATTTCGGAAAGAGTCAAGCGACGCGGAGCGGTTAAAGTTCATCAGCGAGGATGCGGTGAATATCTTCAAGGCTCACAATAGTGGGCATCCACAATTTTCCTGTGCCGTAGGCAAGCAGCCAGCCGACTCCCGCGCCGGGCATATAAACCAAGACAAGAGTTTTTTTACCGCCGTAATCCAAAGCCGTGCGCACGGCTTCGTCCAGCGCCACGATTTCTTGGACGGCTTTTTCCGGTTGTTGAGCCGCTTCAGTGACGAGGCCGTGCTCGATGACAAGAAAATAGCCGCCCAGATTGTATTGCAGTTTTTGAATGGCGCGCCGCGTGAGATCTTTCAAGGGAGGTCGGGCGGACAGCAATTCATTCGGCATCCACTCGTTTCTTTCAAAAACGCCGAGAACTTTCCCCGGTATCCACGCCTGCATATTTTCCAATTCTTCGCGGTTATGAAGAATTTGGTAACCCTCCAACTTAGCTTCTTGCAAGAGGTCGCGTTTTTCTGTGTTCAACGCAGGGTTAAAAGTTTTGCTGCTGCCGCCCATGAGAACGTCAATTTTAGTCGAATCAAACAATTGTAGGGCGATCTTATTTTCATCGTTGACGTCGCGTGCGTGCGCGAAAAAAGCCGCTGCGCCTGTGGACGTCAGCAACGTGGAACTGATGATGCCCACGTTGCGCCCCGCTTTTTGCGCCTGATAAAGCAGCGTGTCCTGCCGTTGCCCTTCCATATTGAGGCCGATCTCTCCCGGTCGTCCCGCCGTTCCCGATGCCAGATGCGTCATCACGCTCGCGTAATCGCCGTCGTCGCGGTGATTCACCAGAGCCATTCTGTCTGCAAAAGATAAAGCGTTGAACCCTTGCGTTTCATATTCCGCCAGCGCGAGCAGTTGCGGCGCGGCTTGCGGGACGATGAATAAAATGATGCCGTGTTTTTTAGGCGCGACGTAAAAACGGAAGTAAGAAAAAGCGAACCCGCCGAACAAGGCAAGAACAAGGAAGCTGACCAACCGAACGCGCCAGTTCATTTTTTAATGGGTATATTGAATGCGCGCGAAAGGCTGGCCGATCCAGCGTCTCCAAACGCCGTGGCGCAACCCGCGCGTCGAACAATAAAGAGCGTCTTTGCCGAGAACGTCCATCGCGGCGAGGAGCGTGAGTAATCCCGGCACGATGATGTCCGCGCGGTCGCGTTGGAGGCGCGGCGCGCGCTTCAATTGCGCCAAAGAAAGAGGCGCAAGTTGATGAAGAAAACGCAACATCGTAGCGCGTTTGAGGCAACAGCCCTCCAACTCGCTGCGATGTCGCATAGTGCATAATGCGGTCATCGTGCCGCCAGAAGCAAGTAATTTAAAGCAAGGGGAGGGGGCGAGGCGCGCCAGTGGCCGTAATTTTTGCGCGAGATAAATGCGCGCTTTTTCGATTTCATCTGGAGCGTAGGGAGGGCGCGGCAACAGCAAATCGCGCATGCGCACGCAGCCGAGCGGCAGCGTCTTGCCGCTTGCGAAACGCCCTTTCTTGCCGTTCATTCCTTCAAGACTTCCTCCGCCTAAATCCAGCAACACGATTTCTTCCTTTTGCCATCGGGGATGGGAGGCGACGCCTTCATAGATCAACTCCGCTTCTGCTTTTCCTGAAATCACGCGCACGGGAAAACCGAGAACGCGACGCGCGGGGTCGAGGAATTCACGCCGATTGGAAGCGGAACGCAAAGCGCTGGTGCCGACGGCGACGAAGCTTTCCGCTTGGAATTGTTCTGCGTGTTGGCGGCATTCTTGAAGAACGCGGAGAGAGCGTCGAATCGCCTCGGCTTGCAATTTTTCAGTCGTCGCTACCGAACCGCCCAGCCGCGTCGTCCAAAGCTTTTCTTTATGCACGCGAAGAACGCCGCCGCATTGCTCGGCTAGCATGAACTTGAAAGAATTTGAGCCTAAATCCAACACCGCGCCGCGAATGGGCTTTTTTACCATCCTGCTTTTTTAGAGTGCGCAAGCCGCCGCGACAAGTTTTCTCCTGCAGGGAATGTTTTATATGCGTGACTTGCTTTCAATGTAATAACAATATTTTACCATGATTGTGGATATTTTAATAAAAACCATTTTCCCATCTGTAACTATTGGAGTGATAACTGCAGTTTGCACCGTCTGGTTTTCACTTAAAAGGTTTCAAAAAGAACGGTGGTGGCAGCTTAAAGCGGAAGCATATTCTCGTATTATAGAAGCTCTTTACCACGTGATGGCATACTATAGTGAAATGGAAGAAGATACTCTACGTGATTACGGCGCTTCTGATTCCAGTAAGCTTTCCCAAAAAGTAATAGAAGAACTTGAAGAAAAGAGTTTTCAAGCAAGCAAAGAAATTGATAAAGCAACTGGCATGGGAGCTTTCATTATTTCTGACGAAGTATCGAAAGTTTTACACGAATTAAAAACTCGCGAAGGTGTTAATCCTAGAGAAGAACCGTGGTTGTCTCATTGCAATGATCAATGGAGAGCTTACCAAAAAACAATTGATGATATCCGCCGTCTTGCGAAAAAGGATTTGAAAGTTTGACAAAGAAATTGGGACGCCATCTTCCCGCGCCGCTGGTTGACATATTCCCTGTATCTTTTACCTTGCCGTGATGCTGGACATTCGACTTTTTAGAGAGAAACCGGATTTTGTGCGCGAGCGGTTGGCGAGCCGTGGCCAAGGAGAAGAGACGGTTGTGGACACGTTGACGGAGATGGACGCGCAACGCCGCCGCATCATTGCTGAAGTGGAGAACCTCAAAAGCCAGCGCAATGCCTTGAACAAAGAAATCGGCGGGCGCAAAAGCCGGGGAGAACCGGCGGATGATCTTTTGGCTGGCATGAAAGAACGTTCTGAAAAAATTGCCGCGTTGGATAAGGAAGTGGCGGAAATTGAAATTCGTCAAAGCGAATTGCTCTTGCGCGTTCCTAATTTGCCTCACCCCGCTTGTCCGATAGGCAAAGACGCCGCGGCCAATCCTGTTGTCAAAACATGGGGTGAAAAGCCGACGTTTTCTTTTCAGCCGCTCGACCACGTTCAACTGGGCGAGAAAAACGGGTTTCTTGATTTTTCGACCGCGACGAAAATTCCCGGCAGCGGTTTTATTTTGTTTAAAGGGCAAGGGGCGCGATTGGAACGCTCTCTCATCAACTTCTTATTGGATTTACAAACCATGCAGCACGGCTACACGGAAGTTTCTCCGCCGTTTGTCGTTCGCGGCGCATGCATGGTGGGCACGAGCCAGCTTCCGAAATTTTCAGAAGATATGTATAAGATCGAGGGGGAAGACCTTTACCTCGCACCGACGGCGGAAGTGCCGGTGACGAATATCCACCGCGAGGAAATTTTGCCGTTGTCCGCGTTGCCCATTCGCTACGCGGCCTACACGCCGTGTTTCCGCCGCGAGGCCGGTAGCGCGGGCAAGGAAACGCGCGGCATGACCCGCGTTCATCAATTCGACAAAGTGGAGCTGGTCAAAATCGTCGAGCCTTCGCGCTCTTACGAAGAACTGGAGAGCCTGCGCGCGAATGCGGAAAAAGTTTTGGAATTGCTAGGGCTGCATTATCGCACGATTGAACTTTGCACGGGCGATTTAGGTTTTGCTTCGGCGAAAACTTACGACCTCGAAGTCTGGGCGCCCGCCGCAGGCGCGTATCTGGAAGTTTCCTCGTGCAGCAATTTTGAAGATTTCCAAGCGCGCCGCATGAATCTCCGTTACAAAGGCGAGGATGGCAAAAACCGTTTTTGCCACACCTTGAACGGCTCCGGCACTGCGCTGGCGCGACTGTTCATTGCGTTGACGGAAACGTATCAGCAATCGGATGGCTCGATTCTCATCCCTGAAATTTTGCGCCCTTATTTTAAATCGGACAAAATCACGCCTGTCGCATGAACGGAGTCTTGCTCATCGGTATTGACTTGGCGTGGGGCGAAAAGAAGCGCGACGGCGTGTGCGCGGTGGAGGCGAGCGGTAGGACAGCGCGCGTTTTGAGTTATCATTATCCGCACGGCGATGAGGAATTGTTAGACACCCTGCAAAAGATCATCGGCGAGAGGAAATCCGTTTTTGCGACGATTGACGCGCCGATTGTTTGCCCCAACAAAACTGGCACACGGCCGGTGGATCGCTTGACGCATCGCATGTTTCACCGCGAGCACGCGGCGTGTCATCCCGCCAATTCCACAAAATGCCCGCGTCCGCCGCGCTTGTTGGTGCGTTTGAAAAAAGCGGGTTTTCGCGCGGGTTGGGGATTTTCCGGCAAAACCGCGTGCGAGGTTTATCCGCACCCCGCTATGGTTCGTCTTTTTGGATTGCCGCGCATTATTAAATACAAGAAA
>JAZDII010000102.1:0-22501 GCA_043805085.1 bacterium | reverse complement strand
TTTATCTTTAAATAAAACATCTTTCTCTATCAGGTGTTGTGTGGTTTTTGTAAAAGAGCTTGTTTTTCGAGCAGAACCTTTTTAAGAAGCATGTGGCTGTTAGATGAATAGCCGCTTTTTGCGATTTTATGAAACTTATCCTGAAAAAAGAAAAATTCCTTCAAGGTCTCCAGATTGTCCAAAACCTTATCAGCATTCGCACGACGCTTCCCGTTTTAAGCAACTGCCTACTGAAAACGTTGGACGGGAAAATTTCTTTAGCGACGACGGACCTTGACACGGGCGTTCGCGCTGAAACGGAAGCTACTGTGGAGAAGGCGGGCAGCATTACCCTGCCAGCGCGGCGGCTCTTTAGCATCATTCGAGAATTACCGGCGGAAGAGATCACGCTGGAGGTGGATTCTAAACTTAATGCGACCATTCGCGCAGGGAATTCCTTTTTCCGCATCAAAGGGCTGCCGGAAGAAGATTTTCCGCCGTTCCCTAAGACACAGGGCTCACACACTTTTAAAATAGAACAAAAAACCTTTAAAGAAATGCTTCATAAGACGGCTTACGCCATGTCCACCGATGAGAGCCGCTACGTTCTCAACGGCGCATTATTGAGCTTTAAAGATAAGAAGCTTACCATTGTGACGACGGACGGCAGACGCTTGGCGTTGGTGGAACAAGAATTGGAATTTCCGAAATCTTGCGAGCAAGATGTCGTCCTCCCGACGAAAGCCGTCAATGAGCTTCAACGCATTTTAGGCGATGAGGGCGAAGTGGGCATCAGCGTGGCTGATAATCAAATCACTTTTAACATCGGCTCGACGTTGTTGGTGTCCAAGCTTATTGAGGGCAACTATCCTAATTACAAACAGGTGATTCCGTCGGAAACCAAGGAGCGCGTGACGGTGGAGCGGGAAATTCTTCTCAATACTGTGCGGCGCGTGTCGCTTCTTTCCAGCGACAAGTCCAATTCGATTAAGTTGAGTTTTGCGAAGAATAATTTGGAAGTGACCGCCAATACGCCGGACATCGGCGAGGCGCGCGAGTCCATTCCCGTTAATTACAAGGGGAAAGATTTCAGCATCGCTTTCAATCCGGAGTATTTGGCGGATCCGCTCAAGACGCTGGATGGCGATGAGGTTTTTCTCGATTTCACGGACGAGTTAAGCCCCGGCGTCGTCCGTTATCAGAAGCCGTTTCTCTACGTCATCATGCCGATGCGTTCGACTTGAAACAAGATAAGATAAGGTAATTATCACCTTGACATAAGTTAAGTTTTTTCATAGAGTGGAAGCATGAAAAAGCAAAAGAGCGTTCCCTTCCGAGAATTTTTCAAGCAGTTTCCTAATGACGATGCTTGTCTCGAACATACCATGAAAGCGCGTTACGGGTTGCAACATATTTGTCGTAAATGCGGACGTGAAGCCAAGTTTTACCGTATCAGTTCTGAACGCGCTTATGCGTGCCAATTCTGTGGAGACCATGTTCATCCTTGCTCTGGCACTTTGTTTGAAAACACTCATTTGCCTTTGCAGCTTTGGTTTCACGCAATTTATCTTTTCACGAATAGCAGACACGGAGTTCCTGCCAAAGAACTGGAAAGACAACTGGGCGTGCCTTACAAGACAGCGTGGAGAATGGGTCATCAAATCCGCAAGCACATGGCGTTTGTGGATGGCGACGAAAAACTTTCTGGCGTTGTTGAGGTTGATGAAACGATGGTAGGCGGCGTTAGAAAGGGAAAACGCGGACGCGGCGCGGCGGGTAAAACGGTTGTCTTTGGCATGATGGAAAAAGACGGCGATGTAATGACGAAGGTTGTTCCCAATGTAAAGCGCAAAACGCTGCACCCGATTATTGAAGCCAACGTTGAGAAAGGAACGGAGATTCAATCCGATGAACTTCATTCTTACAAGACGTTGGATAGAAAAGGCTACTCGCATAAGACAGTTGAACATGGCGCGGGTGAATATGTGAAGGGAGATACCCACACGAACAGCATCGAAGGGTTCTGGTCGCGCTTGAAGCAGTCTATTGGCGGCACGCATGTTCATGTTTCTCCTAAGCACCTTTCTTCTTACGCGGGTGAGTTTGAATATCGCTACAACTCACGCAAGAACGCCGAGAAGATGCTCCCCGAACTTCTTTCGACTTTCCCACAAGCTTCTTAAGAGCGGATTCAAAGACATGAGGGTTATATTTCTCATGCTCTCGTTCTTTGATGAACTGTTCGAGATTATTTTGTTCGATTGCTTTTTTTAGATTCATTTTCTTTTACCTTAATCAAATAAGAACCATCCCTACAAACAAGATTTTTAGTGGAAATTAAAACGACTATATGATGCATAAAATTGTCACTCGTATGATGTGAAACCCATTTCCAAGAGGGGTTTTCACAGCTTATTCCCTCAACAAGTAATGTCGGATACGGAGTGTTGTAAATTGGATTGATGAAGGAAAGCGCAATTAAAATTACCTGCTTACCTTCTTCATCAGAAAGTTTAACTTTTTCAAAAACTTCAAAATAATTGATATTTGCCATATCGCTGGTTTCTGGCTCAATACAAATGTCTTCACCTTTCTTGTTAATTCTTATTTTGAAATAAGTTTCAGGGAATTTCTTTGAATATCTCGCTGGGATGTTGTTTTTTAGCTTACAAATTATTTGAATCGCCAAAACTCCAACATAACCAATGAAGAATGCGAAGAATGCTGAATATGGAATCCAATCCCAAAACAAGTCTAAGGCGTAGTTTGATATACTACACATGAAAATTGGAGAAATCATAACTCCCACCCCGCCAAGACAGCTGACAAGAGTTTGCGCCCTACCCAACCAATCGAGAAAGTCTTTGATTTTTCGCACGATTTTGGTTTTATTCGGTTTGAGCATAAAGTCAATAAACTTATGCGAAAGTGATAATTACCTAAGATAAACAGGTGGAAGTTTCCTGTCTTTATAATGAAAAAGACATTTGATGCCGTGGAAGCGTCGCGCAAATGGCGAGAGAAGGTGGGTAAACGCGCTCAACGCGTGTCGGCTGAAAAAGCGATCGTTTTTTTAAATCGCCGTCATCCTAAGTTGGCGACGAAAGCATCACGCGCAAACGTGAATTAAGCTACCATACATTACACTCTTTTTTAAATCGCGTGCTCTTCTTTTTTGTCGGAGCGGAGGCGGATGGTTTTGTGATCGAGATTGTGGACGGCGCGGATATGGCGGATCGTTTTGCTGTGCGCGCGTGTGAGGATGGAATGGGTGATGGCTGTGTTGCCGATGAGCTTAACGCCGGGGAGGAGCGGGCTGTCGCTGATGCCTGTGGCGCAGAATAGCGCGCTGTTGCCGATGATGAGGTCATCCGCGTCATATGTGCGGCGAATATCTTTTTCGCTCATCGTTTTTTGAATTTGTTTCTTTTCTTCTTTATCCTTCGGCCAAACGCGCATCTGAATATCGCCATCGAAACACTTTAAAGCCGCAGAGGCGAGGATGCCTTCCGGCGCGCCGCCGATGCCGATGTAAATATCCACGCCGGAATCCGGCAGCGCGGGCGCGACGGCGGCGGTGATGTCGCCATCGCCCACCGTGCGCAAGCCTGCGCCTGCGGCGCGAATGCCTTCGATGAAGGTTTCATTGCGCGGGCGGTCTAAAACACAGGCGACGACTTCATTGATGCGCTTGCCTTTGACGCGGGCGACAAATTCAAGAATATCCTCCACAGGCGAGTCCAATGTAATACACGACGTGCGATCATGTTTCATGGCATGGGCGACTTCCGGGCCGTAGGAAAGTTTATGGACGTAAAAGCTGGTGATGTGCTTCATCACATGCTCTGCGCCTTTGGGCACTTGGGCGGCGGCGATGACAGAGATGGAGTTCATGCGGCCTTTGGCGAGGTTGGTGGTGCCGTCAATGGGATCAAGAGCGATGTCGAATTTCGGCGAGCCGGTTTTCCAAGTCCCGAGCCGTTCGCCGAGGAAAATGCCGGGCGCGTTGTCTTTAATCCCCTCGCCGATGACCACCTCGCCGCAGATGTCCACTACATCAAAGACGCCTTGGATGGCGTCGCACGCGGCGGCATCAGCCTGTTCTTTTTCCCCTTTGCCAAGCCAATGGATGGCGTTAAGCGCGGCGTTTTCCGTCGCGCGGACGAATTCAAATTCAATAACTCGTTCAGTGTTGTCCATAAAATTTCCTTTTAGTTTTTATAATGTAATCACTTGGTTATTCGAAAATGTAATCCCCTTTACCCGCAGGGAGGTTGCTTCGCCCCCGCTTCCCTCGCTCGCAATGACGTAAAATGAAGCAATAGCATTGGATAGGGCGGATGAAATTTGTAATGCATGAGAGTTAGCGAATGATGCCTCGTTGAGATTTTTGGATGAAAGAAATAAGAGTTTGAACCTCGGAATTTTTCGGAAATTCCTTTTGCAAGCGGGCGAGAGCTTGGCTTGTGTTGAGATCGGAGCGGTAAAGGATTTTAAAGGCTTGGCGCAGGGCGCGAAGGGATTCTTCGTCGAATCCGCGCCGTTGCAGACCGACAGTGTTGAGCCCGCGCGCTTCCGCCGGATTGCCGTCGGCGATGCAATAGGGCGGGACGTCTTGGACGATCTTTGCGCAGCCGCCGATCATGGCGTGGGTGCCGACGCGGCAGAATTGGTGCACGGCGGAAAGGCCGCCAACGATGGCGTAATCCTCCACCTCCACATGCCCCGCCAACGTGCCGTTGTTGGAGAAGATGCAGTGATTGTGGACGTGGCAATTGTGCGCGACGTGCGCGTAGGCGAGAAAAAGATTATGCGAACCAATGACGGTTTTCTCGTTCTTGCCCGTGGCGCGGTTGATGGTGACGAACTCGCGGAATTCGTTGTGGTCGCCGATTTCAAGGAACGTCGGCTCGCCCGCATATTTCAAGTCCTGCGTCTTGCCGCCAATAGCGCAGAAAGAATGAAAAATGTTTTTTTTGCCGATAACAGACGGGCCGGAAAGGGAAACGTGATGATGAAGGACACACCCTTCGCCTAGTTGGACATTTTCTCCGATGACGCAATACGGGCCGACTTCTATGTCTTGAGCCAGTTTTGCGGAAGGAGCGATGATGGCGGTTGGATGAATGGGCATAGAAACTCTTTATTATGACAATAACCTTGCGAGGCGTCATCTAAAATTCTTATCCTAGGGAAGAACAAGGATGTTATTTTATGGCAGACCGCAATGATGATCAGAAAGGTTGTGTTGTTCCTTCCGGTCACAGATTGGTAGAGGAAGGGATTTTATCTAAGGAAGGAAAATATTCTTTGGCTCAAATAAAGTCCGCAGTTTTGGAAAGGCTTTTTAAAGACAAAGAACCGTCCGGTTCGCCTCACATATGGCTTGTGAGAGATGAGTCTGCGGCTTGGGCTAAGGCTGGCGGAGACATGGCGCAGCAGATGGGCGAGGCATTGAACTTGTCGCAAGAGGATGCGCAGTCGCTCAATCATGCTGTTCTTGCTTGTACGCGCACGCTGATTCCTTATTTCCAAGGAGTCGCCGGCATAGATGATTTTGTCAGAACGACGGCGCGTTTTCTGGCCGAGGAAGCGTGTCCGGCAGCCAAAGAACGCGGTTTGGATTTGTGTTACTTGGCGGCTTTTCAGGTTAATCCGAAAGAGTTCATACAAGAATTCAAGGATGCCGGTTATCAGACCACTTTCATTGGCGTTACGGCTGATCCTTATGAATCTTGGGAAGGGAATGAGGCTTATGGAGAGCAGGGCAATCGCTGTGTTCCTGTGGAGCATGTCGTTGGGCCTTGCATCAAGCATAACCAGTTTATTCCTGAAATTGCCGCAAACGAAAATGTGGATGAGACGCATGTCCTTGAATGGAAAGGCGGGGTGGACGGCGAATTTAGCCAGACGGATTTAAGCAACCCTCGCATCGCTGAAAGAGGAAAGATGAGGGCAGAAGCCATTACCGCGCACATCAATGAAATGACAGCGCAGCGTTCTGTTAGCGGCGGAATTGCTCCCGAGGGAGACACGTTTCACCGAAGAGAAGGCCGTTGATTTTCCGTATTTGCCAAAGGGAGGCCGGATAAGCTAAAAAGGCGGGCTTATGTCACATGTAAAATTATTCATTCCAGGCCCTGTTGAAGTTTCGGAAAAGACTTACCAAGCGCTTCGCTTGCCTGTGATGGGGCATCGGAGCAAGGATTTTCAGGAGTTAGCGCACGGCATTCAGCCGAGTCTGCAAAAGCTTTTTTACACCGCGCAACCTGTTTTTGTGAGCACGAGTTCGGCTTGGGGCGTGATGGAAGCGGCCATTCGCAATCTCGTCGGCAAAAAAGTGTTGAACTGCATGAACGGCGCGTTTTCGGACAAGTGGTATGACGTCGCTCTCAAGTGCGGCAAGGCGGCGGACAAGCTGCAGGTGGAGTGGAGTCAGCCCATTTTGCCGGAGGCGTTGGACGCCAAGCTGGCCACGGGCGAGTTTGACGCCGTGACGGTGATTCATAATGAAACTTCCACCGGCGTGATGAGTCCGTTGGCGGAAATTTCCAAAGTCATGCAGCGTTATCCCGATGTCCTGTTCATCGTGGACTGCGTTTCGTCTTTCAGCGCGGTGAAGATTCCGTTTGATGAGTTGAAGATAGACGTTCTTTTGGCGGGCGTGCAAAAGGCGTTGGCATTGCCGCCCGGAGCGGCGGTGTTCACCGTTTCCGAAAAGGCTTACGCCAAAGCGGCGACGATGAAGGATCGGGGCTATTACCTCGACTTTTTGGAATTTAAGAAAAACCAAGAAAAAGACATGACGCCGACCACGCCGTCCATTTCGCATTTCTTTGCGTTGAAGAGCAAGCTGGAGGATATTTTTGCCGAAGGCGTGGAGAATCGCTACGCGCGGCACTTGAAGAACGCTGAAATCACACGCGCGTGGGCGGCGAAGAATGGGTTCGAGCTTTTTCCGAAGAAAGGTTACGAAGCCATCACCCTCACTTGCGTCAAAAACAACAAGAACATTGATGTTCCCAAACTCATTCAATGGCTCAAGGCCTCGCATCATTGCGTCATTGACGGCGGCTACGGCAAGATCAAGGGCGCGACGGTTCGCATCTCCCACATGGGCGATGAGACGACGGAGAATATTGCTCAATTACTCGGCTGGCTGGATGAGGGGTTGAGGGCGACGGCGTAGAGGTAAAGAGGCGCTAGGCTTTTGTTCTCTGGATTCCCGCTTTCGCGGGAATGACACGAACGCGAAGCGGAAGTGTAGACTAAGCCGCCTCTTTTTCTTCTCCCTCGCGTTTTTTAATGATCATCGGCGGGGCGTTTTTTTCGATGACGGGGCGGTTGATGATGATTTCTTTGATGTCGGACTGGGAGGGGATTTCGTACATGAGGTCGAGCATGGTTTTTTCGATCATCATGCGCAGGGCGCGTGCGCCGGAGCCTTTGGTGAGGGCCGCTTGAGCTAGGGCGCGCAGGGCGTCTTTGGTGAAGGTGAGTTGAACGCCTTCCATGCTCATGAGTTTGGCGAATTGTTTGACGATGGCGTTTTTGGTTTCGACAAGGACGGAAATCAGCTCTTCTTCCGTGAGTTCATCCAATACGGCGACGACGGGCAGACGTCCGATAAATTCCGGTATCATGCCGAATTTCAACAAATCCGCCGGTTCCGTGTGGCGAAGAAGATATCGTTCTTCCGATGAGGTTTTGGCGTGCGTTGACAGAAAGCCGACGGAACGGCCTCCCAGCCGTCGCTTAACAATGTCTTCTAGTCCCACAAACGCGCCGCCGCAGATGAAGAGAATTTTTTCCGTGTTGATGCGGATGTATTCCTGATGCGGATGCTTCCGCCCGCCTTGGGGAGGGACGTGGCAAACCGTTCCTTCCATGAGTTTGAGAAGAGCTTGTTGCACGCCTTCGCCGGAGACGTCGCGCGTGAGGGACGCGCTGTCGCTCTTGCGGCTGATTTTATCAATTTCGTCAATATAGACGATGCCCGTTTCGGCGCGTTTCACGTCGTAGTCCGCGTTTTGGAGCAGGCGCAGGATAATCGTTTCCACATCCTCGCCGACGTAGCCGGCTTCCGTGAGCGTCGTCGCGTCGGCGATGCAGAAAGGGACGTTGAGAATCCGCGCCAGCGTGCGCGCGAGCAGCGTTTTTCCCGAACCCGTGGGGCCGATGAGGAGGATGTTGCTTTTTTCGATTTCCACGTCCCGAAGCGAGTCGTGGTGCGGCAGAACGGAATGGTCTTGAAGACGCTTGTAATGGTTGTGCACCGCGACGGAGAGCGCGCGTTTGGCGGCTTCCTGTCCGATGACGTGCTGGTCGAGCTCGCGCCGGATTTCGACGGGCTTGGGAACGCGCAACGGGGAGAATTCTTTGATGGTTTGTTCCTTAAGCTCCTTGTCGAGAATGTTTTTGCAAATGTTGATGCAACTATCGCAGATGTGGACGCCCGGGCCGGAAATCAGTTTTTTGACTTCTAATTGCCCCTTGCCGCAGAAGGAGCACATGGCCGGGCTTTTGGGACGAGCCATGCGGGATTACGTTTTGATTTCTTTGCGTGAAGAGACCACTTCATCCACCAAGCCGTATGCCTTGGCTTCTTCAGAGGAGAGAAAGTAATCGCGATCCGTGTCGTTTTCCACTTTATCTACTTTTTGGCCGGTGTGGTGCGCTAGAATTTCATTCAGCCGTTTTTTCACGCGCAGAATTTCCTGCGCTTGGATGCTGATGTCAGTCGCTTGGCCTTGCGCGCCGCCGAGAGGTTGGTGAATAAGAATGCGCGCGTTGGGCAGGGCGTAACGTTTGCCTTTCGTTCCCGCCGCCAGCAGCACCGCGCCCATGCTGGCTGCTTGGCCGATGCAGTACGTGGCGATGTCGCATGTCACGTATTGCATGGTGTCATAGATCGCCATGCCGGCGGTGACGAGGCCGCCCGGAGAGTGGATATAAATATGGATGTCTTTTTTGGGGTCTTCCATTTGAAGGAAGAGAAGCTGGGCGGTGACGGCGTTGGCGAGGCCGTCGTCAATCGCCGCGCCGATGAAAATGACGCGGTCTTTGAGCAGGCGCGAATAAATATCGTAGCGATATTCACCGCGGCCTGTTTGCTCAATGATGCTGGGGATATAATAATCGTTAGAAATAGGTGAAGACATGGGGGGAATGTAAGAAACGCGGGGGCATTTGGCAAGCGCGGCCACAAGGGCAATGAAATGCGTTGACACGCTGGGGCGGCTTCGATAGGTTTTCCTCTCTTTTTATGAAAACATTTTCAGCTAAGTCGGAGGAGATGAAGCGGCGGTGGTTTGTCATTGACGCGGATAAACAGGTCGTCGGCAATGTGGCCGTGAAGGCGGCTAATCTTTTGCGCGGGAAAAACAAGGTCATTTTCACGCCGCATGTGGACACGGGCGATCATGTGGTGGTCATCAACGCTTCCAAGGCGGTGTTCACGGGCAAGAAAGAGACGCAGAAGAGTTACATGTCTTTTTCCGGTTACATCGGCGGGCATCATTCGGAGACGGCGCAAGCTCGCCGCGCGCGCAGGCCGGAGCTGATCATTCAAAACGCGGTGAAGGGCATGGTGCCGCATAATCGTTTGGGACGGGCGATGCTGAAAAAGCTTTTTGTGTATGCCGGAGCGGAGCATCCTCATACGGCGCAACAACCCGCCGCGGCTTAATTTTATGACGACAACAGATTCTTTTCAAGCAACAGGACGCCGCATGACGGCGGTGGCGCATGTTAAAGTGATTTCCGGTTCCGGGAATGTTACTGTTAACGGGCGAAATTTTGAGGATTACTTTGCCACCATCGGCCAGAGAGTCCTCGCTTTGCAAGCTCTCGTTTTGGCGGATCATCGCAAGAAGGTGGATGTTGAAGCCACGGTGCACGGCGGCGGCAACGGCGGACAGGCCGGGGCGATGCGGATGGCGATTGCGCGCGCGTTGATCAAGCTGAATCCGGAATTACGCCCTTCCCTTAAAAAGGGCGGAATGCTGACGCGCGACCCGCGCATGAAGGAGCGAAAGAAATCCGGTCAACCGGGCGCGCGGAAGCGATTCCAGTTTTCTAAGCGTTAATTTTTGGCAATTTTTCAACGAGCGCGGAAGGTTTGTTGAAGGAAGGATACATTGAGCGAGTCTTCCTTGCGAGTAGCGGTGGTTGGCGCGTCCGGTTACACGGGCGAGGAGCTGCTTAAAATTTGCCTGCGCCATCCGGCGATTCAGTTGACTGCCCTCACCTCGCGCCAGTTGGAAGGCGTGCGTTTGGGGGAATTTCTTGGGATTTCCGGCAAAGGCGCGGAGCTTGCGTTTGAAAATCTTTCGCCTGAAGAAGTCGCCAAGCGCGCTGATGTTTTTTTCTTAAGCCTGCCGCATAAAGTGTCGTCGGAGTTTGTTGTTCCGTTGATGGAAGCCGGAAAAACGGTTTTTGATTTGAGCGCGGATTTTCGGTTGAAGGATGTTTCCCGTTACGCCGAGTTTTATGATTTTGATCATCCCGCGCCCGATCTTTTGGACAAGGCCGTTTATGGTCTGCCGGAGCTTTACGCCAAGGAAATCGCGGCGGCGCAACTTATCGCGTGTCCGGGATGTTACCCCACCAGCATTATTTTGCCGCTCGCGCCTTTGCTGCGCGAACGCTTGATTGACGGCCATCGGTTAGTTATCAATTCCTTGAGCGGCGTTTCCGGCGCGGGAAAAAATGCGGCTTATCTTTTTTGCGAATGCAACGAAAACCTTCGCGCTTACAGCGTGCCGCAGCATCGTCATTTGCCGGAAATGGAGCAGGAACTTTCCGCGCTGGCGGGTTCGCCGTTGAAAGTTTCGTTCACGCCGCACATGGTTCCTGTGACGCGCGGGATGTTGACGACCATTTCCGCGCCGTTTATCGGCGAAAACATGAAGGAAATTCGCGCGGCGTATGATTCTTTTTACGCGGGCCGAAAGTTCATTCGTGTTTTGAGTGATGATCAATTGCCGGAGACGCGCCGCGTGATGCACACCAATTTTGCCGAGATCGCATTCCGTTGGGATTCGCGAACCAGCCGGTTGGTGTTGATTTGCGCGATTGATAACCTTGGTAAAGGCGCGGCGGGACAGGCTGTTCAAGCTTTCAACACGCGCTTTGGTTTTTCAGAAGACGCCGGTTTATGAAAATCCGGTGGCTCAAAGATGGCGGAGTCACCTCTCCTTGCGGTTATCGGGCGGCGGGCATTGCGGCGGGTGTTAAAAAGACCGGAAAAAAAGACATGGCGATGGTGGTTTCGGACAAGGACGCTGTTGTCGCCGCCACGTTCACGACGAACCAAATCAAAGCCGCGCCGGTCAAAGTCAGCATGCAATATGTCCGCAACGGCAAAGTGCGCGGGGTGGTGATGAATAGCGGTTGCGCGAATGCTTGCACGGGGCTGCGGGGGTTGACCGATGCGAAAAGCATGGCCGACTTAGCGTGTCGGCTGCAGAAATTTAAAAAACGGCAGATGCTGGTTTGCTCCACGGGACGCATCGGCACATTCTTGCCGATGAAAAAAATCGAGCCGGGCATTGAACGGCTGGTTTCTCAACTCAAGCGGGACGGCGGCGCGGAAGCGGCGGAAGCCATTATGACCACCGACCTTGTTTCCAAGCAATGCGCCGTGTCGTTTCAAGCGGACGGCAAGCGCGTCACCATTGGCGGGATGGTCAAGGGCGCGGGCATGATTCATCCCAACATGGCGACTATGTTGTGTTGTATAACGACGGATGCCGTGATTGAAAAGAAGACTTTGCAACGTTGTGTGCTTGATGCGGTGGAAGCGTCTTTTAATCGCATTTCTGTGGACGGGGACATGAGCACGAACGACACCGTTCTTGTTTTTGCCAATGGCGCGGCGGGCAATCATTCCATCGAAAGTTATCATCCGAAGTTTGAGACCTTCCGCGCGGCTCTCGGCATGGTGATGAAAAAACTGGCGCGGCTTATCATAGAGGATGGCGAAGGCATCTCGCGCGTGGTGGAGTTGGTTGTTCGCGGCGCGGCGCGGACAGAGGATGCGAAGGTTGTCGCTGAATTTATCGCGCGTTCGCCGCTTGTTAAAACTTCATGGGCCGGCGGCGAGCCGAACTGGGGGCGCATCATGGACGCGATGGGCTATTCCCGCGCCAAGGTGCGCGAAGAGTTGGTGGAGATTTATTACGACGGCTTGATTGCCGTGCGCGGCGGCGTGGCGAGTTCAACGCCCCTTACCGAACTGCGCAAGGTCACGCGCAAACGCAATTTCACGATCACTGTGAACCTGCAACTCGGCAAGGGCGAGTATGGTCTTTTGACGAACGACTTCACAGAAGAGTATGTGAAGATCAATAAAGTGTAGAGTATTGTCTAAAGGCTGTTTTGTAAGTGAAAATTCGTGAAGCACTGAAGCTATTGCAGGAGGATGGCTGGTTTTTTGTGAGACAAAAGGGGAGTCACAGACAATTTCATCATGCGGTAAAAATAGGAACAGTTACGGTAGCTGGACAACCCAATCACGACTTGCATCCGAAGACGCTTCGGAGCATATTAAAGCAGGCTGGGTTGGAGGAAAGAAAATGAAATATGCGGTGATTTTGGAGCATGGGAAAAATAATTACAGCGCTTATGCGCCGGATTTACCCGGTTGCGTTGCGACAGGAGTTACCGAGGAGAAAGCTCTTTCTTTAATGCGCGAAGCCATCGCGTTGCATTTAGAGGATTTAAAAGCGACCGGACAGCCTGTTCCCCAATCTTCCAGTCTTTTGCGCGAAGTGGAAGTGTGTGTGTAAGGATAAAGAGGCGAAAATAATTGGGTAAAGGCAGTAGAATAACTTGGCGTTGATGCTATAAAACCCAATGCAAAGTTATACTACATGAAATCAACTTCCCTTTCCCACGAGCAGCGCGCGCGGGTTTTGGTGGAGGCGTTGCCTTACATCCAGAACTTTCGCGGGCGGACGATGGTGATTAAATACGGCGGCAGCGCGATGGAGGATCCGGAATTGTTTCATTCCACCTTGCGCGATGTTGTTTTTTTAGAAGCGGTGGGCATCAATCCTGTCCTTGTTCACGGCGGCGGCAAGGCTATCACCCAGCGCATGAAAGAAAAAGGCGTGAAGGCGCAGTTCGTCGCCGGTTTGCGCGTGACTGATAAAGAAACCGTTTCCCTTGTTGAAGAAGTTCTCGACGGGCAAGTCAATCCGGCCATCGTCCAAGAAATCATCAAGCTCGGCGGCAAGGCGCAGTCCGTGCGCGGAGGCTCTGTTTTTCAGGCGCGCAAAGCGGCTCCCGTGGAACACGAAGGCGCGCAGGTGGACATCGGTTTTGTGGGCGAAGTCATGGGATGCCGCACGGAAGCTGTGGCCGAGCTGGTGCACAAGGAAATCGTGCCTGTCATTTCGCCGTTGGGCAGCGATGAGCAAGGGCAGGCGTTGAACGTCAATGCGGATATTGCGGCGGCGGAAATGGCCATTGCGCTGCGGGCGTTTAAAATCATTTTTTTGTCGGATGTGAACGGCATTTTAAGCGACGCGAGCGATGAACATTCCGTTATTTCCACTGTGAATCCTAAAGATGTTGAAGAACTCAAACGAAAAGGAATGATTAACGGCGGCATGATTCCCAAGGTAAATTCCTGTGTTAAAGCGTTGCAAGCGGGCGTTGAGAAAGTGCATTTGCTCGACGGCAGAATTCCGCATTCGCTGTTGTTGGAATTGTTCACCGATCGCGGTATCGGCACGGAGATGATTCGATGAAAAAGTGTATAGTGTAACTTTGTATTTGTGCGTGAAAGGAATGTTTTTTACCTCCCCTGCGCCCGAGATTGCTTCGTCGCTGCCGCTCCTCGCAATGACAAATGCAATACGCGTAGCGTTGTCACCCCGACTTGTCGGGGTCTCTCATTTTCCCCCGATGGGGTTGGGGTAGAAAATGGGCTTCACTGTATAAATGTTAAGTTAGTTCACTATAGAAGTATTTTTTACAGAGCGCAAAAAAATGAAAACAGAAGAGATTAAATCGTTGTTTGAAAATTACGTCGTGCCGAGCTATCGGCGCACGCTGACGCTGGCGCGCGGTAAAGGCTCTTATGCGTGGGACGCGGACGGTAAGAAGTATTTGGATATGGGCGGCGGCGTAGCGGTGAACAGCCTTGGGCACGCGCATCCGGCTGTTGTTCAAGCCTTGCGCGAGCAAGCGGAGCAGCTCATTCACGCTTCCAATCTTTACTATGCCGAGTGGCAGGGATTGCTCGCCGAAAAACTTGTGAGTTTAACGGGCGCAGGCAAGGTTTTCTTTTGCAATAGCGGCGCGGAAGCTGACGAAGCGTTGTTCAAGCTGGCGCGAAAGTTTGGGCATGACGCGGGGCGTTATGAAATCATCACCGCGCTCAATTCTTTTCACGGCAGAACCATGGCGGGCATTGCCGCGACAGGGCAGGATAAGGTGAAAAAAGGATTTGAGCCTGCCATGCCGGGATTTGTTCATGTTCCGTTTAATGATTTGAGCGCGGTTGAAAAAGCCATCACGCCGAAGACGGCGGCGGTGTTGATTGAGGGCATTCAAGGCGAAGGCGGCATTATTCCGGCGACGAAAGAGTATCTGTTGGGTTTGCGACGACTCACCCGCGAACGCGGCATTTTATTGCTTGTGGACGGAATCCAGTGCGGCTTTTTCCGCACGGGTTGTTTTCAAAGCTATCAACGCATTTTGGAAGATGAAAAAGGCGCGGACTTCTTGCCTGATGCCATTGCGATGGCAAAGGGCTTGGGCGGCGGTTTTCCCATTGGCGCGACGTGGATTCGTGCCGACTACGCTGATCTTTTCCAGCCCGGCAGCCACGGCTCGACGTTTGGGGGCAGTCCCCTCGCCTGCGCTGTCGCGCTGGCCGTTATTGCAACGGTGGAAAAAGAAAAACTGGCGGAGAACATTCGCGCGCAGGGCGAGCGGCTGAAGCAGGGATTAAAAGCGATGATGAAGGCGAAGCCCATTCGTGACGTGCGCGGCATGGGCGGGATGGTCGGCGTGGAAATTGAAGGCAAAGCGCAGGACGCTGTCGCGCGCTTGGCGGAAGGCGGATTGATGGTTGTTCCGGCGGGCGAGCATGTGTTGCGTTTTTTGCCTCCGTTGAATGTCAGCGCATCGGAAATTGACGAGGCTCTAGACGTGATGCAACGTCAGCTATGAAACATTTCCTCAAGCTCGAAGGCTTCCCTCGAAACGAGGCGGTGAAAATCCTGGACGAGGCCAAGGCGTTTAAGGCCGCCAGAGGCGGAGATGCGAAAAAACCTTTGCAAGGGCAGACATGGGTCATGCTTTTTTCCAAGCCTTCCACGCGCACGCGCGTTTCCTTTGAAGTGGCCGTGCGGGAGATGGGCGGGGACGTGATTTTTCTTAACGCGCAGGATATCCAGCTGGGGCGCGGAGAACGCATCGAAGACACTGCGCGAGTCATGGGCCGCATGGTGCACGGCGCGATCATCCGCACTTTTGCGCAGAGCGATGTGGAAATTTTTGCCGAAAAATCTGGAATCCCCACCGTCAACGCGCTCACTGATGATGAGCATCCGTGCCAGATTTTATCGGACATTTTCACCTACACCGAAAAACGCGGTTCGATTCAAGGCAAGCGCGTGGCGTTCATCGGTGACGCGGCGTGCAACGTGGCTCGTTCGTGGGTGTATGCGGCGGAGATTTTTGATTTTCAACTCGTCTGCGCCGCGCCGGAGGGGTTTCAAACCGATGTCACAAATGCGCACACCATAACTGTTACAGACCCTGTGGAAGCGGCTCGCGGGGCGGATGTGCTTTATACGGATGTGTGGGTTTCGATGGGTAAAGAGAGCGAGATGGAAGAGCGCAAAAAAATCTTTCAGCCGTATCAGGCCAATGAAGCGTTGGTGAGCCTTGCCGCGCCGCACGCGTTGGTGATGCATTGCTTGCCTGCGCATCTTGGCGAAGAAATTACGGAATCGCTTTTTGAAAGCCGCGCGAAGGATATTTTTGATCAGGCGGAGAATCGGTTGCATGTGCAGAAGGCTGTTCTGCATTGGGTTACCAAGAATTAGGGAGGCTTTTCGTTCCCTTGACGGGTTGAATCTTTACGCACATTAAGCCTTTGTAACTCAACAAAAGAAAATAAAGCCATGATTACACGAGAGGAAACAGGCAAAGGGGGAGAAATAAGTCGCCGAGTTTTTTTTAGGGCAGCTGGAACACTAGCAATAGCAGCGGGGGCAGGAGTGGCGGTTGGAGCAAAATATTTTCCTCGCATAGAAGAAAAAGGAGAGAAGGGAAGGGAAGAACAAGCCAGACCCAAAGTTCTTCTTATTTATGCGGGGCAGGATATTATAGAGGGTAAGGGCACTGCTAAGGGCACCTACGGACGGCTTGTAGAGAGAACGTTTGTTGAAGTGGCGAATCACACCAGCGTTAATAATCCAATTGTAACGGTTTTTCTTACACCAAAAGAAGTTTTTGAAGCTCAAGAAAGGGCTTTTAAACTTTATGCTTCTCTAGTGCAACGGTACGGGGCGGATCGTCACCCAGCTTTTTTGGTTCAAAGGGACAGGTTGGGAGCGGAGGGATTGCGTGAAGTGGTTAGCGATTTTAAAGAAATAGGGAGGAGGCTTAAGGAGCGGGGAATAAAAAAAGAAGTAGGTTTTGTGCTGCTGCTGCCGGAGGAATTTGTGCAAGGCAAAGGAGGCCAGGAGATTAATTGGTTAATGAAAAAAGGTGATGATTGGAGTCAGTATCACTCCTCGACGAATGATTTTGAGATAGCGCTTAGAAAAACGGGTTTTGATGTTTCGGCGTGCGGCTTAGGTTTTGAAAGAGAAAAAGAGCGGCTTGAGTCTGCTCTTAATGATACAACGAAATGTGTGAGAGAGTTTGCGCAACGTGGATTCTCTTCACTGGCTAAAGGAGTGGGAGATTGTGGTCGGAATGTGGGAGAGGGAGGAATTGAGGGGAGATAAGTGCTGTGGGGAGTTAATTTTTTTTCAGGTAGTGGGTCGGTTTGAAGTTTCGACTTCGCTCAACGACAAATAGCTTTTTTTAAGAGGGCTCGTGTTATGGAGATTTGGATTTTTCTTTAAATGTGAAAGAGGCTTTGTAAGGAGGCTTACAAAGAGGGGGGGGCAGAAAGCAGGCCTCCCTTTCGCCCTCTGGATTCCCGCTAAGAGCGGGAATGACGGGGAAAAAACGTTGGAGAGGGTAGTGTAATAACTTTAGATTTTTCCCTTTTGCCCGCATCAACTGGGTTCCCGCGTTCGCGGGGATGACACGGAGAAAAGTTTTGTCTCTGATGAAACATGCTTCCTAAATCGCTGTTTTCTACAGAGCAAAAAAAAGTGAAAAAATATTTCTTTTTTCTGTTGACGCGGGGGTGAGAGGTGACATAGGATTTCCCTCCCCTGAAGAAGGGGAAAGCTCGGAAAGAGCTAAGAAAGTTCTTTTAAATACCTGTCGTGTTCGCGGTGTGGCGTGAAGCGATGAATAAACAGCAAAGTTCATGGAAAATTGAATTGTGCGGAAACGTCATTCGGTGAGAAAGGGACATTTCTCATCGAGTTTCAATCCATTTGCAAAAATGGGTTGAGGAGTTGAAGTATATTTTTGTCCGACCATTAAAAAGGTCAGAAGCCTGATAATATCAGGTTAACTCTCTTTTAACGGAGAGTTTGATTCTGGCTCAGAACGAACGCTGGCGGCGTGGATAAGACATGCAAGTCGAACGAGGTTATGTGAGTTAGCAATAATTTATGTGATTTAGTGGCGAACGGGTGCGTAACACGTGGGAATCTACCAAGAAGTGGGGGATAGCTCGCCGAAAGGCGAATTAATACCGCATATCTAAAGCAGGGGATCGTAAGACCTTGCGCTTTTTGATGAGCCCGCGGCCTATCAGCTAGTTGGCGAGATAAAAGCTCACCAAGGCTATGACGGGTAGCTGGTCTGAGAGGACGACCAGCCTCACTGGAACTGAGACACGGTCCAGACACCTACGGGTGGCAGCAGTCGAGAATTTTTCACAATGGGGGCAACCCTGATGGAGCGACGCCGCGTGGAGGATGAAGGTCTTCGGATTGTAAACTCCTGTCACCACAGAACAAGTGCGTAATGGCTAATACCCGTTGCGTTTGATAGTATGTGGAGAGGAAGGAACGGCTAACTCTGTGCCAGCAGCCGCGGTGATACAGAGGTTCCAAGCGTTGTTCGGATTTACTGGGCGTAAAGGGTGCGTAGGGGGTTGAGAAAGTCGGGCGTGAAATCTCACTGCTTAACAGTGAAACGGCACTCGAAACTTCTTGACTAGAGGATCGGAGAGGAAAGCGGAATTCTTGGTGTAGCGGTGAAATGCGTAGATATCAAGAGGAACGCCTATGGCGAAAGCAGCTTTCTAGAAGATTCCTGACCCTGAGGCACGAAGGCTAGGGTAGCAAACGGGATTAGATACCCCGGTAGTCCTAGCAGTAAACGGTGCTCATTAGATGTTGGCGGATTCGACCCCGTCAGCGTCGAACCAAACGGATTAAATGAGCCGCCTGGGAAGTACGGTCGCAAGATTAAAACTCAAAGAAATTGACGGGGACCCGCACAAGCGGTGGAGTATGTGGCTCAATTCGATGCAACGCGAAGAACCTTACCTGGCCTTGACATGCAATGTTCAGGCGATGAAAGTCGCTGGCCCGCAAGGGCGAATTGCACAGGTGCTGCATGGCTGTCGTCAGCTCGTGTCGTGAGATGTTGGGTTAAGTCCCGCAACGAGCGCAACCCCTATGATTAGTTGCCCCGCTCTTTCTGATGCTTTTAGGAAAAGGCGTTAGAAAGAGCGGGGATCTCTAGTCAGACTGCCCTGTGAAACGGGGAGGAAGGTGGGGATGACGTCAAGTCAGTATGGTCCTTACGGCCAGGGCTGCACACGTACTACAATGCCTAATACAGAGGGAAGCAAGACCGCGAGGTGGAGCAAATCCTTTAAAATTGGGCCCAGTTCAGATTGAAGGCTGAAACTCGCCTTCATGAAGTTGGAATCGCTAGTAATGGCGCATCAGCTACGGCGCCGTGAATACGTTCCCGGGTCTTGTACACACCGCCCGTCACATCATGAAAGTCGGTTGTACCCAAAGTCGTTTCGCTAACCGCAAGGAGGCGGACGCCCAAGGTATGGCTGGTAATTGGGATGAAGTCGTAACAAGGTAGCCGTAGGGGAACCTGCGGCTGGATCACCTCCTTTCTAAGGAGTACATGCTTTCTATTTGAGGATGCCCAACATCCGAGAATGGTAAAGTATGGGTCGATTGCTAAATCTTAGTTTTTAATTAAGACATGCAAACCAAAGCCTGCGCGGAGAAATTCAAGCAGGTTCAATCCGACGCCCGCACAATTCAATTTTCGAGGTTGTTTATTTTTCGGCAGCGGCGCGTTTAATTACGCGCGGCCGCGAACACGCAAGGGTAATGGGTATAAGGGGGTAGAATCCTTCCTAGTTTTTGTCTTTTATTGCATCTTTTGGGTGTGTAGAAGGCGTTGAACGGGGGCATAGCTCAGTTGGTAGAGCGGTAGCTTTGCAAGCTATAGGTCAGGGGTTCGAATCCCCTTGTCTCCACTTGCTTAGCAAGTTTTCTCTGATTTGCTTTGCAAATCTTGGGATGTATTAAAAGAGTGAGCTTGGGCCTGTAGCTCAGTTGGTTAGAGCATGCGCTTGATAAGCGCAGGGTCACTGGTTCAAGCCCAGTCAGGCCCATGAGAAGGTGGCTAGAGATACGTTGAAGTGGACAGATCAAATGGGTGTTGGTTTGTCCACTTCAATGAGAATTGAGGTGAACGGTGTTTGATGGAAAATGGTTAAACACGGCGGTTCTTTGACAACTACATGTAGAGTAATTTATAACGAGTTTTTCTGTCTTGTTTGGTTGAAGTGATTCAACTGGGCAAGCAAGAAGCTCGGGTAAAACAACTTTTAGTCGAGGTATCCAATACCGTCCCGTTTGAAGAAACGGTGACGCGTTTATAGGAGAACATTTATGATCAAGCTACAAAGAGCACATGATGAATGCCTTGGCGCTAAGAGGCGATGAAGGACGTGGAAAACTGCGATAAGCCTCGGGGAGCGGTAAGCACGCTGTGATCCGGGGATTTCCGAATGGGATAACCTGTGCCGGTTAATACTGGCACGCGCCGGAGGAATACATAAATCCGGCAGCGCAAGACCCGCTGAAGTGAAACATCTCAGTAAGCGGAGGAAAAGAAAGAGAATCGATTCCGTCAGTAGTGGCGAGCGAAAGCGGAAGAGCCTAAACCAAGGGGCTTGCTCCTTGGGGTTGTAGGACCACGATGTGGTAGTTGAAGGGTTAGAAGAAGCGGATGGAAAGTCGCCCCAGAGAAGGTGAGAGGCCTGTAATCAAAAACCTAACAACGCCTAGTGAGTTCCTGAGTAATGCGATGCACGTGAAACATTCGCATGAATCCATGCCGACCATGGCATAAGGCTAAATACTTCTTAGCGACCGATAGTGAACAAGTACCGTGAGGGAAAGGTGAAAAGAACCGCTGTGAGTGGAGTGAAATAGTCCCTGCAATCATGTGCTTACAAGGTGTCAAAGCCCTGAAAAGGGTGATGGCGTGCCTTTTGCTTAATGAGTCTGCGAGTTACAGTCAGTGGCATGCCTAAGGGCTTATGGTCCGGAGGCGAAGCGAAAGCGAGTCCTAAAAGGGCGATTTAGTCGCTGGTTGTAGACCCGAAACGGAGGTGATCTACTCATGGTCAGGATGAAGCTTACTTAACCGTAAGTGAAGGTCCGAACAGGTGAGCGTTGAAAAGCTTTCTGATGAACTGTGAGTAGGAGCGAAAGACCAATCAAACCCCGTCATAGCTGGTTCTCCCCGAAATAGCTTTAGGGCTAGCCTCGTGTGCTGATTTGCGGAGGTAGAGCACTGGATGGACTAGGGCCCACACCCGGGTACCGAATCCAATCAAACTCCGAATACCGCCGAGTGGAACACGGGAGTCAGTCAGTGAGGGATAAGCTTCATTGGCGAGAGGGAAACATCCCAGATCGCCGGCTAAGGTGCCTAAATATCGCTAAGTGGAAAGGATGTGAGATTTCTAAAACAGTGAGGATGTTGGCTTAGAGGCAGCCATCATTTAAACAGTGCGTAACAGCTGACTCATCGAGAGATCTCGCGCCGAAAATGATCGGCGATTAAGCGATATACCGAAGCCGCGGATGTTGGAAAATTTTGATTTTTCAGCGTGGTAGGGGAGCGTTCTAAATGCTGCGAAGCAGGAGGGTAACCAACTGTGGAGCGTTTGGAAGTGAGGATGCAGACATGAGTAGCGATAAGACAGGTTAAATTCCTGTCCGCCGTAAACCCAAGGTTTCCTGGGGAAGGTTCGTCCTCCCAGGGTTAGCCGGGACCTAAGTCGAGGCCGAAAGGCGTAGGCGATGGATAGCAGGTTCAATATTCCTGCGCCACCGAAATTTAAATTACGTTGACATGGTTGTGGAGAAAGGCGAGGCGTTGATTGTCCTTGTCCCGCAAGGGGACGTGGAGGCTACGGCTGAAGCGGATCTTTTAAAACAGCCATCGAGAAAAGACGTAATGTATACTAAGGTGCCCGTACCGTAAACCGACACAGGTGGGTGGGTAGAATATACCAAGGCGCGTGAGTGAAACCTCTTCAAGGAACTCGGCAATCTAGCCCCGTAACTTAGGAAGAAGGGGTACCTGTCGCAAGATGGGTCTCAGTGAAAGGGGTCAACCGACTGTTTAGCAAAAACACAGCTCTCTGCTAAGTCGCAAGACAACGTATAGGGAGTGACACGTGACCAATGCCGAAAGATTACGGTGAGGGGTCAGCCGCAAGGCGAAGCTCTGAACTCAAGTCCCGGTG
Organism: bacterium; assembly: GCA_043805085.1. Taxonomy (GTDB): domain Bacteria; phylum Verrucomicrobiota; class Verrucomicrobiia; order Methylacidiphilales; family Verrucolacustridaceae; genus JAZDII01. The sequence continues at coordinate 624 of JAZDII010000102.1, read as the reverse complement.
AATGTCGGCCGTAACTATAACGGTCCTAAGGTAGCGAAATTCCTTGTCGGGTAAGTTCCGACCTGCACGAATCGTGTAACGAGTTGACCGCTGTCTCGAAGAGGAGCTCGGCGAAGTTGTAATGGCGGTGAAGATGCCGCCTACCCGCAGCAGGACGGAAAGACCCCGTGCACCTTTACTGTAAGCTGTTACTGAGTTTTTGTTCGAGATACTTAGCGTAAGTGGGAGACTTTGAAGCGTGAATTTTGGTTTGCGCCGAGTCGTCGATGAAACACCACCTTTCTTTAATGAGAGTTCTAACTTTGATCCGTAAAACCGGGCAAAGGACAATGGCAGCGGGTCAGTTTAACTGGGGCGGTTTCCTCCAAAAGAGTAACGGAGGAGTGCTAAGGTTCCCTCAGCATGGTTGGTAATCATGCGTCGAGCATATGGGTAGATGGGAGCTTAACTGTGAGACCAACAAGTCGAACAGAGACGAAAGTCGGCCCAAGTGATCCGGTGGTTGAATATGGAATCGCCATCGCTCAACGGACAAAAGGTACGCCGGGGATAACAGGCTGATCGCGCCCAAGAGTTCATATCGACGGCGCGGTTTGGCACCTCGATGTCGGCTCATCGCATCCT
>JAZDII010000101.1:0-27308 GCA_043805085.1 bacterium | reverse complement strand
TCGCACCGGACGTTAAAATGGAAATTGAAGAAATTGCAACCATCATCACCAATGAAATTATTAAACGCGAAATTTTAGAGAGCGAAAAATTTAAAGACGCCCAACGACACATTCGCCGCGCCCAAACTAAAATGCTTAAAGAGCGCGAAAAGAAAAACGACGAAAAATGTGATTTAGCAGAACATCCTCTTCCTGAAAACGTCTCTACTCCACCACCTCCACAATAAACTGCGCACAGCTACTATCCAAACCTAATCAAACTCCGCGCGAGTTTCCAGTGCCGCCGCTTCTCCCAAACGCCGTCGCCCTCGCGGCTGCCCTCGGCATTGGTATTGCCTTCGATGGTGTGAAGGGTGTCTCCGGCGCGGTCTTCGGCCACGATGCCGATGTGGGAAAAATCGAACACGATGATGTCGCCCTTTTTGGCCAACGTCGTCTCATCAAACACGGGGAAATTTTCCTGTCGCGCCCAACGTTCAAAATCAAAGGCTCCTGCAGTCTGTGGCCGGTTAAACTTTGGCAAGCTTTTGTCACTCTGCCTCCACTCGCGGATGCACCAGCACACGAACGCCGCGCACCAAGGCCATGCGCCCGGCTCCAGCCACGTCGCGCTTTGGTATTGCCGGATGCGCGGCCCGCGATTATTCCCGCCGACTTCCTTCACGCCGACTTCTCGGCGAGCGATAGCGACTAAACTTTCAATCTGCGCGGTAGCAAAATGGCTGTTCATTTATCCACTTGGCTCGAATGCTGCCCCGCTCTTAACGCCTCAATGAGCTTCACGTTTTCGTCCTCAATTTCGCGGTATTTCCACACCGCCACCCACGTTTCCTTCTGTTGCGGTGTGTAAATCCCCTCCACCGCCTTCACCTTCCACCCCTTGTCCAGCGTCAAGTAAGCTGGCTGGTAGAGTTGAGCGGAAGAGGGCGCGGCGGGCTTGAGCGCGGCGCACGCGGTCAGCCCCAAGGTTATCGCCATGAGAGCGCAGCTCATCAATTTGCCGCGCCAGTTCGTCCGATCGGTTCTCGTCAAGTTCGATGAGGTCATAATAAAATTTCTTGGTCTTCAACTCCGACTCCGCCGCTCGCCACTTCATAAAAGCGGCGGCGGCTTCGAGCAGCGTCTTAATCAAGCCAAGCCATGCGAGCATTTACTTCGCGCCGGCCTGCTCGCTCGTCACGCTGTTATCGCGGGCAAACAAGCCCACAAGGAACGTGGAGATCATCACCAGCACCTTGCCAACCATCGGCATCCATGACGGCTCCGTGAGATTCTCCAAATAAACGCCCAGAGCGGCCAACGCTCCGAATAATGTAGTTTTCCATGATTTCATTTTTTTCCTTTCTTAGATGAGATGTGTCAACTTCTGCAAAAATGGCAGACCCAATAAAAAACCTAAAAGCGCGAGGCCTCCCGCCAGCAACGCCCGCCAAATCTCCAACGCGCGCACGCGCGTCTCAATCTCCTTTGCGCCGTCCAGCCTGCGCAGCACTTCTTCAAGCTGCGTCTCAATCCGCGTCAACCGCTCCGCGCACTCGACTTGAACTTCGGCTCCGCACGTCATGGATCAAATCCCAAGCTGCGCTTGAATATCCGCCATCGCATTCGTCACGGTGACGTCCGTAAATTCATGAACCGACGCGCCCGCCGCCGTGCAGGAGCCTTGGATGAGATTGTCGACAGCGTCGAGCAAATCAAACAGCCACGCGCCGTCCACAAAGCCGCGCACGCGGGCTTGCGCGGCGTTCCCGTAAGGTTGAGTGAGGGTGAATTTAAACATAATTTTTCTCCTTTAAGCCGCAATCTTCCGCAAAACGATGGCCGTCTTCAGGCTCGCGCTGTTCCACGAAGAACTATTGATGTGAACCTTCTGCGCCGCCGCAGCCGCCGCAAACCGATCCGCAACCGTGCAATACACCGTCGCATTCGCGCCGATGACCGCGCCGCTCACAATTTGCGAACCGCCGACGCTTGTGCCCATGTTGATGGTTACCGCGTTAGCCGTGTCGTTTTTGACCACAATGGACTCAATATAATAATTGGCCGGAATGATATTCTGATTCGCCAACAAATAGCCGTCCGCCGTATGGTTCACCACGCTTCGTAGGAACGCCTCCGTGAGCAGCAAAATGCTCCCGCCAATCTGCGGCGTCGAATCGCCCAAAAGCGCATGGTTGCCCTTGCCCGACAAATCCTGCTTCTGGTAGCCGATGGCTTCCGCGTCAATGAGCGCGAGGTAGCCCAGAACTTCAATTTTGAAGTTGCGAATGTAAAAGAGGTCGCTGTTGGGGTCGTTTGCGCCAATAAACGTTGTTAAGCCGTTCTTTCGCGCCCAAATGTCCAACGCAACGCCCGTGCGCAAGGACACGTCCAAAGACGCGCTTGTCCACGCACCGACCGCCTCATAAGTCGCCAGCGTGTAAAGACCGTAATTGCCGCCTGTCCTTAAAAGCAAGCCGTTGAGGTAACCAGACCCTCCGCTGTTCGGAATAAAATATTCAAACGTGACGCGCACCCGCTTGCCGATGATTTCACGGTAGGAATACAGGGAATGCGTGTTGTTGACGGCATTGGCATAGAATTTCAAGCAGTCGTCTTTGGAAACAGAGCCATCAGAAACCGCGTCATTATTCCCTGAAGACGTCCCGCGATTAACATTCCAATTATCCACGCCCGCCGAAAAATCGCTCTGATAAATAATTCCCGCTCCAATATCGCTGAACATCAAACCCGTCGTCACATCCTTCGACACCTCCGCCGCGCTCATCGCGTAATTGCGCAACACGGGTTGAATGCCGCGAAACACCCCGCCGTAAAGCGCGCCGTCGCATTTAATCGTCAAGTCCGCCGGAACCGTGACGTTTTCCGCCAAGGCAAGCCCCGTCAGCGTTTGCTGCGTTCCCACTGCTGCGCCGTCGCAGTAAAAATCCACCGTCGCGTCAGTCGCTCCGCGCGTCACCACCACGTGCAAAACAGACGGCCTGCCGTCCGTCGCCGGAAGCGCGGCGGAACTCGTCGCCGTCATCGTCCCCGTCCCGTCGCCCACCGTCAGCTTCAACGTTCCCGCCGCCAACTTCTCCAACTTGAACCCATTGCTGCCACTCACGCAATCCATCAGCGTCGTCGCCTCCGACCAATCATCCGCCGCAAAACAAAGCCCCAGCGTAAAACTCTTCTCATTCAAATCCAAACCCGCCACATCCGTAATCGTCAACTTACCGCTCGGATGACTCGCCACATAAACACCGCCGCTCGGATATTTCGCATTGAGCAAAAGCTGCAGCTGCGCCGCCGTCAAAAGCCCATCCAGCTTGGATTTGTCTCCCGAAGCAAAACTAGCCGCCTCGCTTGCGGAAAAGACAGGGTCAGCTTCCGCCATCACCGCTCCGGCTGCGGCAACGTTGGTCGCATCCGTCACATCCGCTCCTGCCTCAATCCCGTCCAACTTTGCAATCTGCGCCGTCGTCGCCAAACCCTTCTGGCTCGCCGTCGCGCTCTGAATATCATCCGTTCCGTTCGTGTGGCTGACCGCGTGCGCCGTCGGCGTGCGCGCGTCAGACAACCTCCCATCGCTGCCATCCACAACATCCACACCGTTTCTCTTCAACGCGCCCGTCGCTTCAAAATCACCATGCACCTTGGCCGCGCCTGCGCTCAAATAAAGGGCCGAAGCATTACCGGCGTTGTCCTGCACCACTCGTAACGAACCGTCTATCCCTCCGTCAGAATGGTCAACACGAAGAACATTATTCGTGTTGGCGTCCGCGGTCGGCAACACATTCCAAACATCTAGAAAAGTCGCCTGCGGCGCTTTAATTTGAGCATCGTAACGCAAGACATAAGCAACCGAAGGCATTGGATAAACGCGCAACCTCAACTGCGTGTGATAAGGCTCAATCCAGTAAAAGCGCGGCGTGCCGATTTCCTTGCGTCCGGTAACGCGGCTCTGCCAATCCGTCCGATTAGACAACGGCTCAAGCTTATGCTTGCCGTTCAACCAAACCGGACCGGCGATAGAAACAACATTTTCAGGAAAAACAACGCAATCACTATAAACCACGCCAAACCCCTCATTCGTCGTCGCGCCCTGAAAAGGATTTTGCAACGCGGAAGCATCCACAATTTCATTGTCGCTCTCCTCGCCCGTGATGCGAAAAGTGCAACCCACCATATCATCAGAAACCGCGCTGCCGCCCGACACAGACGTCGAACCTGTGACAAACATCTTGCCCGTCAACTCCCTCGGCAAAGGCAAAACCGCCGTGAAACTTTTTTCCCTCAAAAAAGAAGGGCCTTCCGTATAAATCTCCTGCAGCGCAGCGTTAATGTCATTCACAATGCGCTGCCGCAGCGATGCCGGAGCTTGGTTGAGATCGTCAATGCCGACGTAACTTAATGCGTCGTCTCGAAGTTGAGCTAAAGTAAGCATACCGTAAATTCCTCCTTAAAACCCGCCCGCCGCCAAACGCCGTCCCTGCTCGCGCTGGGGCGTTAAATCTCGCAAGCGGCCCAAAGCTCGCTGCGCCTCCGCTTCAATCTGGGGAAGGGCTTCCCGATTGTTAAAATGAATCCAAGTAGAAAATCTGCGCCGAAACAAAGGCAACAACACCGTCTCTTGTAAATCTCCCGGCAATTGAATCTTCTCGTCCACAGTCATCGCGCGATCCCTTTCCTTATTTTTGAAAAACCAAACGGCTTTTGATTTTCGCGCGCCGAAGATGAATTAAAAAATGATGATCAACGCGCGGCGGTCTAAAGCACACCTTGCGTGCAATGTATGCGCTATCGCGCTTTGTCAAACAGGCGGTCGCCTGCGTTTGAAGAAATCAGGACTCTTTTTGAAGATCGTCCAACTGGGCTTCCATCGCCGCCAAACCAACGTCCTTCTGCTTGAGATGCTCGTACACACTCTTCGTGGGAGCGATCCAAACCTCCCCCGTGCCTGTGAACGTTTGCACCAATCCTTGCCCACCCACCACAGTCCCGAAAATAGTTTTGGCAGACTTTTCCACTCTAAAATCAACATTCCCCTTCCTCAACAAAACAAGATTGCCCTCCACGGCCAGCTTTTCATTATTGAGCGAACACCGAATCACTTCCTTAACCGGCACAGGGCTGCTCAACACAGCCCAGCCTTTGCCGCGCAAAGAAGTTTGAAACCATCCTTCGCCGCCAAACACGCCGGCTGAAATATGCTTTTGCGCCACCGCGCTCACCTGAACAGAACTTTCCGCCGCGTAAAACATGCCCTTTTCCGTAATCACCGTGTCATCATCCAAATGAATGATAAGAAAATGACCGAAAGACGGCTCCAAAAACAACTCGCCGGAACCCTCATAAAGAGGACGGATGACATGCTCTCGAGTCAACATCCCCGTCGTCAACTTCTTCGCCAAACCGCCCACACCTCCAACACCTGACGTCACGGTAAGATTGCCTTTCCAAAAATGCAAAGTGCCGGACTCAACCACCACCGCCCCCCCCTCCAACAGCACCCTCACCTGCTTGAGCCGCATCCCACTTTGATGAACAAAATAAAGCGCCTCGGCAATGTTCACGTCATTACTGCCGGCCAACTGCTCGTATTCGAGAATTTCAACCGTTGTCTTTTCAGACTCAAAACGCTCGGCAACAGTAAAAATATCACCCTGCGCCTTGCCTCCCTTGAAGGGGGCTGGCGGCGGCTGTTCCTCAACAACCTCGCTTAACTCGGCTAAAGGTTCATCAACAACGGGAGGAGGGACAAAAACGGCGGGCATCGCAGGCGCGACTGGCGCGCGCGCCGCTGCCGCTAAAACAGAAGCAGGAGAACGTCGTGGAAAAAAAACAGGCTTCTGCGTCTCTGCCCCATTTTTTGCTACAGGAGGATCAAGGGGCGCAGGAGGCGCGGCGGGCGCTTTTTTAGCCAACTCCTTCACCGGCTTCTGTTCTTCCTCAACAACATCATCCTTCACCTCTTCAGGCTGCGCAACACGCGCAACAGACGCGGGAGGCGGCGGCGGACGGGGACTCGGAGCCGCTTCTTCAACTGAAGCAGCATCCTCAACTTCATCCTCCTCCTGCAAAGAATGCGAAGCGGCGGAAGCTTTTTTAGAAGCAACAGTAGTGGGAGCCTCGTAAAGATTGGCTTCCTTTAAAATTCCTTCAATAGGAAGCCACGCTTTTTTTCCCGCTTCATTCACCAACGTAGTCGCAGGCAATTCGCCATAAGAAAACATCTCCGCAATTTTGGCGAGCGGCAGAGGCTCGGAAATATCGTAGCCGTTAACTGTATAAGAGTAATTGCTCATGAAAAAATGATCGCCAGCGCTATCAACTTGACTCCCCTCAAACGCGATTTATCCTGCACAGTTTTTCATAAAAGGAAAATGTTTATGTCGCCCTCTCCCCTAAAAACTTTGACCCGTGAAGAATTTTTAAAAACCATCGAGGAAATTCTCAACAGCTATCTTTTAGGCAACGAACGTTTTGCTTCAGGTGACGCGGAACACCCACATCAAGACGCTGAAACACTATGCATTCTCGCCATTGGCCAGGAGCCTCCATGTGTAGGCATCTGCTGCATGGATTCTCGTGTGGGGGTTGGAACCACGCATGACCAAGGACTGGGACAAATACTTCTCAACCGTCTGGCGGGCAATATTATTACAGATGAAGTTATCGGAGGCTTTGAATATGCCGTGCAACATGGCAGTCGGCTTCTGATCGTAGAAGGTCATTCCTCATGCGGCGCCGTCACGGCAGCAGTTAAATCAATTTTGGCGGGCCAAAAAGTCAGCGGCAAACTCGGCAAAATTGTTGAAGCTTTGAGACCCGCCGTTGAAGAAGTGAAAACTGAAATGAAAAAGGAAGACAAACTTAAAGCAATTGTCAAAGCTATCGAAAACGAAGATTTCGAAAACGTTCTTTTTAAAGAATGCATTGATCGAGCTTCTCAACGTAATGTTGAACTAGGCGTCCAAAAAATTATTACTGAATCTCTCCCTCTTAAAGACGCTCTTCAAAACGGTCAGATTGCCATCGTTGGCACATTTTATGATGTGGAAACAATGGAGTGTGAGCCATCAACCCGTCTCTATCAGCATTACATGAACAACCAAGAAGCATTCGACAAGCTTCTTGATAACAAGATAGAAAGAAAAGCGCCCTTATCGATTCCTGCCACGCCTCAAGCAGTTACAACGCCTGAAAACGCTCACAATCCCCTAATAATTTAACAAAAGGAAACGCCTTGTCCGCAGCGAGGAACCTCACAGAAATCAATGAGAAAAAAACCTAGTTTTTTATCTTACTTTTCCAAGTAGTCGAAGCAACCCATCAAAAATGGTATAAGGATGCGGTGGACATCCCGGAATATAAAGATCAACAGGGATAATTTCGTCAACGCCTTTGTGCACTTCTTGATGTTCAGCAAACATTCCTCCAGAAATAGCGCAAGCCCCCGATGCGATGACGATTTTTGGAGATGGCAACGCTTCGTAAGTTTTTTTCAGCGCCAATTCCATGTTTTTCGTCAGAGGACCTGTCACCAATAAACCATCAGCGTGACGAGGCGAGGCAACAAATTGAATGCCAAATCGCGAAAGATCAAATACGAGCGTGTTGAGAACATTAACATCAGCCTCACATGCGTTGCATCCTCCTGCGCTGACTTGGCGCAAGCGTATTGATTTTTTAAACAGACCAAGTTTCGCGGGATCAAGCGGCTCGGCATAGTTAAAATTGTTTCTGTTGTTTAAAATAAGGTCTTTTCGTTTTCTTGTCGCCATGCTGTATTCCGGCGTAAATTGGATAGTATTTGAAGAGGATTTACCCTCACAGGATCCACAGAATATGCATTTACCTATGTCTAAAGTGATCCTTCCGTTCACTTGTCCGATGGCTTTTGCTGGACACAAATTGACGCATGATGCGCACGTTTCAGGTGAACATTTCACAGATTCGATTTTAGGCAGCCCTTTAAATCGATCCGGCATCGCCGGTTTTTGTTGAGGGTATTGAGCCGTCCTATAACCTTGCGCCAACCTTGTCTTAACTACATCCAACATCGAAAAACTCCTTATAAATCAAAACCACAATAGGATAAATTAAAGCTCTTATTGCAAAGAGGAAAATCTGATATCTGCTGCTCTCGCAACGCCAGCGCCAATCCAAACCAATTGTGGAATGATGGATCAACAATCTTATATCTCTTAAATCGTCCTTCTGCATCCGTGATGGCAGCGTGGCAAATTTCGCCGCGCCATCCTTCAACCATCGAAACAGTGAAAGCGTCAGGTTGCAACGCATTGCTAATCTGCTGGCGGGATTCATTCCGATCATTTGCTTCTTCAAAATCAGATAAATGTTGTTGCAAAAACCTCATGGATGCCTGGACCTCCAACCATCTAACATGAGCGCGCCCAAACACATCCCCCGTATCACTCACCGATATGGGTATATGAAAGAAACGATAATATCCGTGAGCATGATCTTGGCGCACATCTTGAATACATCCGCAAGCGCGCGCCGCCGGTCCCACTAATCCAATACTTTCGGCGGTTTCTTTGGTTAATTTTCCCGTTGCTTCAAACCTGTCCATGACTGAAGACCTCTCCCACAACAAATCGGTTGCACCAAGAAAATCCTCCGAGCCGCGCTGAAGTTTCTCAGACAAATCTTGCGCTCTTTTTTCTTCCAATTCGTATCCAATTCCTCCGGGAACTACAAGTCCTCGACCAAAACGATTGCCGCAGATGAGGGCGGTCATATTCAAGAAATCTCCTCTGATTCTGCCGCAATAGGACATCGTCGGCAAAAATCCGACATCGCCGGCAAGGGCGCCGAGGTCGCCAGTGTGATTCGCGCAACGCTCCAATTCTAAGGCGAACGCGCGAATCCTTTCAGCATGAGAAGAAATTTTACACTTTGTTAATGATTCAATGATTCGAGCATACGCCGTTGCATGGCCAATCGTCGTGTCACCGGCAATCGCCTCCATCTGAAAAGGTGTAACGGTAAATGGTCCTCCGCGCATCTTTTCTTCAATGCCTCGGTGCTGGTATCCCAGCGATATTTCCAAGTGATGCACAGTTTCGCCATGACATTGGAATCTGAAATGCCCCGGCTCAATGACACCTGCATGAACCGGCCCTACGGCAACTTCATGAATCTCATCTCCGTGAATACGAAAGAAGTCTGCTTCTCCTATAGGAGCGGGATTTCCATTTCTCATGGGAAATCGCACGGGTTTGAGCCATGGATGTCCTTCAGGAATCAGCCCCGTTTGTTCATAAATTTCTCGCTCGAAAAGATGCACTTGCGGAAATTGAGGCGTTAAAGAATGAAACCGGTCAGCCGATATGTTCCCTAATATAACATAGAACAACCCTCTTTTGTCATCGGCGCACACCGCATATAAACGAACTTCTTGAGCATCTGCTCGATCTGCAAAGTAAGAGCATACGCGATATTTTTTTGAAAGGAGTTCCGCCAGAGCTTCAGTAAAAGAGCTCCCTTCAAATACCGGAATGTCTTTGAGAGGCAAAGTTTGGCCATTGCGCATATGAGGTATGCCAGTCATCATAAATTGATCCCTTCCTCAATAATTGCGCTGGCGCTCTTCAAAAAATCCGCAAATGGTGAAGGAATCCATAGTCCAAGCAAAAGAAGCGCCGCCATACACACCAAAACAATTTTTTTATCTATAAACCGACCTTTTTCCGCCACAGCTTGTTCCGGTTTGCATTCACCGAAGGAAACATCCATAGCATGCTTCAACGCGCTGATGAAAACAGCCAATGCCGCGAATAAAAACAAGCCTACAACAAAGTATCTTCCTTTAAAAAACGCTTCCTTAATGATCAAAAATTCGCTCATAAAAACCGAAAAAGGAGCTACGCCAATGAGCACAAGAATTGAAACAAAAAAACTGATTCCCCATAACGGCACACGCTTGACGGCTCCCGTGATTTGCCTCATATCCCTCGTTCCATAATGCTCGCCGATGTGACCAGCCGAAAAGAACGCGAGCACTTTCGAAAGTGAATGGTTCGTAATATGCAAAAGCGCGGCGAATGTGCCGAATCCTCCGATACCTAAACCCACAGCGATAATGCCCATGTGCTCGACGCTATGGTAAGCGAGAAGTCGTTTCATATCATGCTGAATGGGAATAAATACCGCCGCAAATATCAACGAAGTAAAACCAAGCAGAAGAAGAATCGAGTGCGCTTGCCCGTCTTTCCCTAACGCGGCCTCGGTAATCGGCAGATAGCGCATAATAGCAAAGAGAGCGCAGTTCAGCATGACGCCGGAGAAAACAGCGGATACGGGTGTGGGAGCTTGGCTGTGGGCGTCAGGGAGCCATGTATGCATGGGAGCGAAACCCGCCTTCGTGCCAAATCCCACCACGATAAAAATAAAAGCCAGAAGCATGAGTTTAGGATGGATGAGACCGGCATGCTGGCCTAATTGACTAAAAAGATACAAGGCATGAGGCGATGGTATGTCTCTGGCCGCCGCCACTGTCAGAATCGTTCCGAAGAAAGCAAAAGCGATTCCAACCGAGCAAACAAGAAGGTACTTCCACATGGCTTCGATTGAGAGCGGATTTGAATCCGAAACAATCAAGAACGCCGACACAAGCGTTGTCGCTTCTAGGCTGATCCACATCAATCCAATGTTGTTCGACAGTAACGCCAAAAGAAGCATGGCGTGAAACGTTTGCCACAACATGCAGTAGCGCTTGATATAAGCGCTCGTTTGATTTTTTTTAAAATAACCGGTCGCATAAACGGAAGAGATTAAGAAAATAAAATTCACAAGAAAGATGTGATACATCGAAAGCGAATCCACTAAAAAATTTCCCCCGTAAAGCAAATAGGCGCCCGATTCGAATAAATGCATCGCCATGGAAATAGACAAAGCCAAGATAACAAGTGATGTGATAACGGGAACCCGTAGCATGAGCACAGGATTAGACATAGGAAAACAGGCCGCAACGCCCGTAGCTAATATCAAAAAAACCAAAGGAATAAGTAAGTTCATGATTATTTATTGAGTAAGTTTTTCCAATGAATGCGTGCTGATGGTGTCATGCTCGATGTGGATGAGATTGACCGCCATCACCATGATGAAGACGCCGACGAGAATATCGAGCAACACCCCCATTTCAATGAAGAGCGGCTGGAAAGCGGCGATGGAGATACCCAACATGAACCCTGAATTTTCAAACACGAGGTAACCGATGATTTGGCTTACCACATTACGCCGCGCAACAATAAGAAAGAGTCCCACGAATGCAGTCGCAATGGCGAGGGATGCATGCAACGGTGAGACGACAACCGAAGAAAAAGGAATTCCCTTGAGAATATAGAACGCAAATGCGGCGGTCAGGATGCCGTAAGCCATCGAAAGGGTGTAGCCGATAGAGGGATTGACTTCTTTCACAACTCGAACGTCGCGTATGGCTCTAAAAAGATACCTAGGGATAATCAGGGTTTTGATGATGACGCTTAAGGAAATGAGAATCATGACGTGCGATTGATCAGCTTGGTTGGGTAAAAGCAACGGCAGGGCGCTCAACAACAAACCCTGCGCGGCTACTCCTTTAATCATTGAGGTCAACCTGCTCGTGGAGAGCAAGTAGAGATTGCAAAGCACCATCGCTAAAGAAACCCATGCCAGTAAATTAAATTTCATAATCAGATCTCTATGCAAAGACGCCGTTCACGCTTAAAAAAAATCCGAGCAAAGCCAAAACAAAAGCAGAAAATAATAATTGCGGCACCTTGAGCAAGCGTACTCGCGCCGTGACCGATTCCACAACTCCTACAGCCACGGCAATCGCAATCATCAGTCCTAATAGCAAAACAACTTGTGCCACAGGATGTGAACTCGAGACGGGTAGAAGCACCCTTCCAAGCACCAGAGAGAACAGCCAGAGTTTCATTGCGGCGGCATATTCAAGCAATGCTAAGCCGGGGCCGCTGTTGTCGAGAATCATGACCTCGTGAATCATGGTAAGTTCAAGGTGGGTGTTAGGATCGTCAAAGGGGATGCGCGAATTTTCAGCAAGGAGAATGAGAAAAAGCGGAATTGCCACAAGCAATGCGAGTATGGACGGAGTCATGGGCAGAGAAAGAGCTGTTACTACGCTACCCGTTGCGTTTGCCCTCATAATGTTGAGAATGCAAATGAATGTAACGGGTTCTGCAAGAGCCGAAAAAAACGCCTCTCGGCTCGCTCCCATACCCTCAAATGCTGATCCCGTATCAAGAGCGGATAAAATCAGAAAAAATCGGGCGAATCCTAGAAGATAGAGCAATAACACAACATCACCCAAAAACGAAAACTGCGAACCCGTCGCCACAAAAGGCACAAAACAAGTCGCCGCAAGTGTGGAACAAAAGATGATAATGGGCGCGACTCTGAATACCCATGTTGTCGTTTTGCTATAAACGACGCCTTTGCGAAAAAGGCGGCAAAGATCGTAATAAGCTTGCAGAAGCGGTTGTCCTTGGCGTCCTGCAAACGCCGCTTTTGTCTTATTGATGATCCCGACGAGTAACGGGGACAAGAGCAACGCCGCAACCGGCGAGACGATATAAGCAATCATGTTCATAAGAAAAATTTCCACACGATGAGACAGAAAACCGTCAATGCTATGTAAAAAACATACTGTCCAGTTTTGCCGCTTTGAAACCATCGCAACGAAGCAAAAACGCGGTCAAACAAATGGATTCCCGGCGTGTATATTTTGGACAGAAACCAGTCGTCAACCTCCGAATGGAACGTCCATTTGTTTGATGGAAAAAATTGATGATCGTTGGTTAATTTCTGATGCGCCGCAAGAGGAAGCTCAAAATACTTAATGATAGGATCGGCAAATGAAGATGCCGTATATTGCATGGATACGCTAGGCATCGAATAGCCACAATCCCATGTCACACCTTCCTCTACAGGTTGCTTTTTGCGTATCAACATTTTCATCAATCCAATAACAAAAATTGCAGCCAACACCAAAAAGCAGAGAATTACGCTGATCGTTACGGTAAATGAATAAAGCTCGTGTTGATCCCCCGCTGCGACAGCCCCGGCAAGGGCAGAAGCTGGTTGGATAAGAAACGGAAAAACGATGATGCTGAACATCCCGATCAACACGCAAAGAACAGCCAGCAACGCCATAGCCCACAACATCATGGAGGGAGTTTTACCGGAAATTTGCGCATCTTCCGTGCGTGGCTCGCCAAGAAAAACAATGCCAAAAACTTTGGTAAAGCAGGCAGCGGCAAGACCCCCGATGAGAGCAAGTGAAATAATCACTGCCAGACTCGCCCATGAAACAATCGCATGAGGAGCGTTCACGACGCCGTGAAGGCTCGCTACATAAATCATCAGTTCACTGATAAATCCGTTGAAAAATGGCAAACCGCAAATAGCAGTAGCTCCAACAAGGAATAAGAGAGCCGTCCGCGGCATGGTTTTCATCAAACCACCGAGCCGGTCAATCTCGCCAGACCCCGTTCTTTTAATGACGACTCCCGCTCCCAAAAACAATAAAGCCTTGAAAAGCGAATGATTAAGAACGTGTAACAATCCACCCGCAAATCCGAAAAGAGCGATCACTCCCATTCCGTAAGCCGAGCCAACAATGCCAATGCCGATGCCTAAAAGAATGATCCCGATATTTTCAACACTGTGATAAGCGAGTAACCTCTTAATGTCGTGCTGTCCTATCGCAAAAAGCACTCCTAAAACTCCGGAAATACCTCCAAGCACTATTAATAGCTCGCCCCACCAAGCATGGTAAGGAGCGATGAACATCAAAATCCGCAGGATGCCATAGATTCCCATCTTAATCATAATCCCTGACATGAGAGCTGAAACATGGCTTGGAGCCGCCGGATGCGCCAGAGGCAGCCAAACATGGAAAGGAATGAACCCTGCTTTCAACCCAAAAGCCGTTAACGCAAGAATAAAAAGAATGTCCGCCTTGCCTGCGCTCAATGAAACGCCCTTCCATGCCATAAAATCAAAAGAACCTCCCGTGGAAGAAAGTAAAAAGAACAATGCTAAAAGGAATGCTGTTCCTATATGGGCTGTGACAAAGTATATCCAGCCGGCATGCAGCGTTTTCGGATTGCTCTTATCCGTAATGACAAGAAAAAAGGACGCAAGCGACATGACTTCCCACGAAAGAATAAATAGAACGGCGTTTCTCGCCAACAGCACCATGACCATCCCCCCAATCAAAAGACTCAAAAAGAACCAATGCGCCTTACCTACCTCATGCTTGCCAAAATATTGAGGAGCATAAAACGCGCTGCTAATCGCAAGGATTAAAAGTGGAATTAAAAAGAACGCACTTAATGCATCTATACCGACAACCATGTTCCCGAAAGGCATTTGCCATTCCATGAGCTTTGAAACCGTCTCTCGATCAATGCCTTGAAAAATCCGGAATAAATACACGAGCGCAAGAATGCCCCCTCCAGAAATAATGACCGTTGTTAAGTATTTCCGAATAGCGTTGTTCTTTTGCAAGCTAAAACAAATCATTCCGGCTAAAACAATCAAGACAGCATAGATAATGAAAGGCATTGGCATATTTTAACCTTTGGATGGTTTGCGAGTTAAAGTTTTTTCAAGATTCGTTAACGCGCTAAGAATCTCCGAGGGGCCGGATCGATCACTAATAATGCGACGAAAATCAGGTTGTTGCAGAACATAACTTAGCCTTGATAGAACATAAAGATGCGAACGAATTGTTGGTGTTATAATGGTAAAAACCGTGTTAACAGGCTTTTGATCAAGAGCCTTAAAATCGATACCTTGTTTCAAAAAACATAGCGCTAGAATGGGCTGATTGACGTGAGAAATAATTGGGTTTCTAACATGGGGAATTGCGATGCCATCTCCGATGGTCGTCGCTTCAAGATTTTCCCGCTCTATCAACGCCTGCACAAGAAAAGTTCTATCAACTTCGCTCGGCAAATGAATAACTCGAACAATAGACTTGAGAACACTCTCTCTATCCGTGCCGGATACGTCATAATAAATACCCCCCGCCTGAATCGCTTCTGTCAACGAAGGCATAGATTCAGGTGCTCCAAGCGTTTCTTCAAAGATTTGATAGGATACTTGTATTTTTTTTGCCGATGCCCACTCAAGTAGCTCTACCTTATTAAATTGATAGCTTTGCCCAATTTTATAGAACGGTATCTCGCTCCTAGCAATCCACTGGTAAACCGTCTTTTCTGAAACGGCAAGTAACTTTGCCACCTTTTTAACATCAAGCGTCATAACATTTTATAAATGAAAAACATCATCATTATAAACAAAAATTCCACGGGCTTACACCCGTGGCATTTTAAAAACTTTAGTCAAGCCAACGTGAGGCTAGTTTCCTTCACCCCACATTTACAGAAAAACCCCAAGTCCCTTCTTCTTACAAGAAGTCATACCACGAATTTTTTTCGATTTTGTCAAATGTTTTTTCGGCAATAAATGTTATAAAATGCACCTTTCATCGCGTAACGTCGGCTCAACTCAAAGGCGGCTGATTTAAAACCGCGCGCGTTTGCTTTTTACGATAGCAAAGAAGCCTCGCACGCAGATCAGGTTGATGCACGGCCATCATCGCCACTGCAAAAAGAGCAGCGTTGGTTTCCCCCGCTTTGCCGAGGGTAAACGTTGGTCGAGCTTTGCCCAACGGCTTCTTTGCCGCTTCCTTCAGAACTTCCAAGGCGCAGGAACAATCCTTAAAACTACGCGAAATCATCAACATAAGCGAATCAGGATAATGCCGCTCCGCCCACGCTACAGCGCGAGGATGTTGGCGGACAACGAGACAAAAAACATCTTCCCTGCGCGGCAAATTTCGTCCGCCTCTTCCAGAAGCCTCTACAAAAATCCGCTCCACTGGAACATTGAAACGCCGCAACGTTTCTTCCACAGCCACCGCGCCGGAAGAAGTTTCTTCAGACGGCAAGATAATAAGAATTTGAAGACGAGACATAACTCTAAAAAAAACGACGCCGGAAAAACCTATTTTAAATTTTTCCGGCGACGAAGATGAGACAATTTATTTTCTCTTTGAAGTTTTTTTCTTTTTACTTTTTTTACTGGTGCAACTGCACTTTTTTTTCTTCATAACCATTTGTTCTCACCTCCTTCGAGTTAACGCTTCGCGTCTTCACTAAGTGAGATAGTTTTTTGTGCAGGAGTCGTCAAACTTTTTTTCGCAAAAAATCAAAATAATTTTTTGTGAAAAAATCGCGCTTGATCACTTGCGACGAAGATTTGACGGCAAAATTTTTAATTCTGTTCGATATTTTGCCACCGTGCGGCGCGCTATAGGAATGCCGCGCTCCACAAGAATCTGCGCAATTTCCGTATCGGAAAAAGGATGCGCGCCTTCTTCGCGCGCAATTAATTCTCCCACCAATTTTTTCACGCCAGTGTTCGCTACAGCCGCTCCCTGAGTGGTTTGGTAGCCATGCGTGAAAAAAAATTTCATCGGCAAAACACCTTGCGGCGTCTGCACATACTTGCCCGCCACCGCGCGGCTCACGGTGGTCTCATGCACGCCGACCGCTTGAGCAACTTGATTCATCGTGAGCGGTTTCATCTGGCTCGTTCCCTTTTCCAAAAAATCGCGCTGACGCGCGACAATCTCTTTCAAAATCTTTTCGATCGTGTCCTGCCGCTGGCGCAAACATTTGATCAAAAATTTTCCCGATCGGATTTTTTCTTGAAGATAGCCGCGCAACATCGCATCACGATCCGCTTGCCCCAACAAATCTTTATACCCGTCGCTGATGCGAAGTTTCGGCAAAGGATCGCTGTTCATTTGAACAACCCACTCTTCGCCGTCCTTAATCAAGGCTGCTTCCGGTTGCACAATATTTTGAGGCTGACTTGGCGCAAAAGCCGCGCCGGGCTTCGGCTGAAGCCGAGCGATGTAAGCCGCGGCTTCTTGAACGCGCTCAAGGGAAACAGAAAATCGCCGCGCCAATTCCGCATATCGCTTGCGGCCCAGCTCCTCCAATGTTTCCTCAACAATGCGGCTTTCCAAGTCCGCCTCCTTGCCTCGATGCTTAAGTTGAATCAGCAACGTTTCCCGCAAATCCCGCGCGCCGACGCCGATCGGATGAAACGTTTGCACCAACTCCAACACGCGCTGTGCTGTTCCTAACGGCACACGCGCCGACTTGGATATTTCTTCCAACGGCGTTTGAAGAAAACCGGCCTCATCCAAATTGCCTATAATTTCCTCGCCAACTTTTAATTCCTCTTCTTTTTGAACGGCAAAAATCAACTGCCCCATCAGATGATCCGCAAGAGACTCCGGCTTCACTTGCGAATCAAACAAAAATTGACGCTTCTTCTCTTCTTCCCCGGAAGCAGCGCCCCGCGACCAGCTTTGCGAAAAATAATCGCGCCACGACTCGTCCTCGCGCGGCGTTAGCTCCGCGTCTCCCTCCCATTCCTCTTTCTGCGCTTCGCCCGCCACGCCCTCTTCCAACACAGGATTCGTCTGCATCTCCTGCTGCACAAGCGAGCTCAACTCCAAAACAGGCGCTTGAAGCAAATGCAACGACTGCTGCATCTGCGGCGAAAGCGTCTGGCTCAAGGAAAAAGCCTGCTGTAAACCTAAACCGCCCATGATTATTTATAAGCGTTGAAATGCGCCGTGGGAAAGTTATCTTTTTTGCCGTGAACGTTAAGCTCACCATCCTCGGCAGCGGCAGCAATGGCAATTGCGCTTATGTAGAAACGCCTCACGCCCGATTTCTCGTGGATGCCGGCTTGAGCGGACGCCAAATCGCCCTTCGCTTGCAATCCATCAACCGCAGCTTGGACGACATTCAAGCCGTTCTCCTCACTCACGAACACACAGATCACACGAACGGGTTAAGCATTCTCGCTAATCGAAAACACATCCCCGTCCACGCCAACCACCTCACAGCGGAATTTCTGCGCGCGCGTTTGCCGCGTTTCAACAACTGGCGCGTCTTTAAAACAGGCGAAGGCTTTGACCTTGGCGATGTTCACATCGAAACTTTTTCCGTCCCGCATGACGCCGCCGATCCCATTGGCTACGCCATCTTCGCTCAACAGCAAACCATCGGCTTCCTCACGGACCTGGGACACGCCACACGCTTGGTAAAAGAACGCATCAAAAATTGCTCCGCCCTCGTGCTGGAAGCCAACCACGACATCCAACTCCTCCACGCCGACACGAAAAGGCCGTGGTCGGTCAAACAACGCATCTTGGCGCGGCACGGCCACCTCTCCAACGAAGCGGCGGCGGAAGTCGTCGAAACCATCGCTTCCGATCGGCTTCGGCACATTTATCTCGGCCACTTGAGCGAAGACTGTAACAGACCCGAACTCGCTCGCGCCGCCGTCGCGCAGAAACTTGCCGCCCTGAACATCTCCCACATCGCCATCTACGACACGTTTCAAGAAATTCCCTGCCCCACGTTGGAATTGAATTAAGAAGCGGAAGTCAAATCCGTGATCAGCGAAATCATCGGCAAAAACAAAGCGACGACGATTGCCCCGACAATAACGGCAAGAGCAATGATCGCCGCCGGCTCAAGCAAAGCCAGAAACGCCGCCGTCGCCGCATCCACTTCCTCTTCGTAAGCCTCTGCCGCCTTGACGAGCGCGTCGGAAAAATGCCCCGTCTCTTCTCCAACCTGAACCATGCCGATGAGCATAGGAGGAAAAAGTTCGTCAGCCTGAAGCGCCGCCGTCACTGACTCCCCCTCCTTAACGCCGTCATAAACACGCCCGATCGCCCGCGCAAAAACTTCATTGCCCGCCGTTCCTTTGACAATGCTCAACGCCTGCAAAATTGGCATCCCCTGCGCCAAAAGAACGCCCAACGTGCGAGCCAAACGCGCCACGGCGGCCTTGTTTAAAAGATCGCCCACCACAGGTATTCTCAACTTCAACCGATCCATCCAAAAAATCCCCCTATCCGTCCGCGCCGCCGCTTGACAAACTGCGACAAAAACAAGGATCCCCGCCGCGATCAAAAAGAAATGGCCGTGAACCCATGAACAGAGCTGAATCATCAAGCGCGTGAAAAAAGGCAAAGAATGCCCCGCCGGCAACTGCGCAAAAATGGTTTGAAACTTCGGGATAACAAAAGCGAGCAACAAAACAAGGATACCCAACGCCAATAAAAGAACCGCCGAAGGATACATCAACGCGGAAGTCATTTTTCTCCGAACACGCCTGCTCTTTTCCATGAATTGCGCCAACCGATCCAACACCGCGCCCAATGCGCCGCTCTCTTCGCCCGCCCGAATCATGCCAATGTAAAGCTTGTTAAAAACCTTCGGATGCCGCGTCAAGCTCTCCGAAAAAGACGCTCCTTCCTCAATCGCCCGCGTCAGTTCTTGGATCACCTCGCGTAACATTCCGCATTTCTCTTGCCGCTCAAGAAGACGCAATCCTTTCAGCAAAGGCACTCCAGCGCGCACAAGAATGGCAAGCTGGCGCGTGAACGTCGCAAGCGTTTCTCCGCGAACACGGCGGCAAGAAAAAAAAGAACGGCGCATTGCCGACGGCTTTTCTTCAATAACGCGTGTCGGAAAAAAACCGAGCCGCTTGATTTGTTCCTGCGCAAACGCGGCGTTCATGGCGGAAACAACGCCCGTTTGTCGTTTTCCTTTGGCGTCTAAAGCATGATAACGATAAAGAGGCATATCAAACGCGCGCTAACGCTTCCTCAAAAGTTGTGACGCCCTCTCGCGCCTTCCGCAAAGCCTCGTCGCGCAACGTCGTCATTCCCGATTCAACAGCCTTCTGTCGAATCAAAAAAGAAGCGGCGCGGCGGTTAATCAACTCACGAATCGGCTCGCCGACTTCCATCCACTCAAAAATACCACAACGGCCATCATAACCGCCTTGGCGGCATTCTTCGCAACCCTTTCCGCGATAAAAAACGTTTTTTTCCTCCACGCCGTTCTGGCGCAATAACGCAGGATCAATCCGGTGTTCAATGCGGCAAGAAACGCAAATTTTACGCAGCAAACGCTGCGCCAACACGCCCGCAAGAGAAGCGGAAACAAGAAACGGCTCCACGCCCATGTCCAACAAACGCGCCACCGCACCCGATGCATCCCCGGTGTGCAGCGAAGTCAACACAAGATGGCCGGTCAACGAAGCTTGAATGGCAATTCGCGCCGTTTCCGGATCGCGCGTCTCGCCGATAAGAATGCAGTCGGGATCATGGCGCAAAAAAGAGCGCAGAACGCGCGAAAAAGTCAGGCCGATAGCTTCTTGAACGGGCACCTGCTGAACTCCCTCCAATTCATACTCCACAGGCTCTTCCACAGTTAAAACCTTCACGCCGGAAGCGTTGATGCGGTTCAAACAGCCATACAACGTCGTCGTCTTGCCCGCGCCCGTCGGGCCAGTGACGATAAAAACGCCGCTCGGTTGGCGAGTGACGCGAACAACGCGCTGGTAAATCTCCTCCGACATGCCGAGGTTTTCCAACTTCAACCGCGCGGCAACATCGCGGTCGAGCACGCGCAACACAATGCTCTCGCCGTGTTGAATCGGCAGCGTCGAAATCCTCAAATCCACTTCCCGCCCCGCTAAAGACATCCGAATGCGCCCGTCCTGCGGCGCGCGTTTTTCAGCAATGTTAAGATTGGCCATCACTTTGAGCCGCGAAACCACCGGCGACGCCAGCGACAACGGCGGCGACGGCATCTCACAAAGCGCGCCGTCCACGCGATAACGAATCTTTAATTCCTTTTCAAACGGCTCGAAATGAATGTCACTGGCTTGAGCCTGCACAGCCCGTTTCAACACAGCGTTGACATACTGCGCGACGGGCGATCGCTCCGACAAAAGAAGCATCTCATCGCTCTCATCCACACGAGCGCTCTGCTCCATCAACAACGACAAAAGCGTTTCCTCTTTCACAAACACAACTCCGGTTCATCCATCGTCACGGCGAGGACTTCTCGCGCCGTCGTGATTCCCGCCGCCGCTTTTTTTGCGCCATCCTCGCGCAACGTCTTCATGCCTTGAATGCGAGCGCAACGTTTTAACGCGAACATTTCCGCATTTTCATAAATGAGTGCGCGAAACTCGTCGTCTGATAAAAAAAACTCAAAAATTCCCGTTCGTCCTTTATAGCCGCTCCGGCTGCAATACTCGCAACCCGCGCCCTCTCTGAAAATCGTTCCCGATGCGGTTGGCAAATTCAACGCCCGCCGTTCCCATTCGGTAGGCTCGTGCTCGCGCGCACAAAAAGAACAAACCTTGCGGACAAGCCGTTGCGCCATCACCGCGCGCAAAGAAGATGCCGTCAAAAAAGATTTCACGTCCATATCCGCCAAACGCGCCACGGCTCCGCAAGCATCATTCGTGTGAAGCGTGCTCAACACAAGATGGCCGGTCAGAGAAGCGTTCACAGCGATGCCCGCCGTCTCCGCGTCGCGGATTTCGCCCACCATCATCACATCCGGCGATTGCCGCAGCATGGAACGCAACGCCGCCGCAAACGTCATCCCCGACGCCGCGTGCGTCTGCGATTGATTGACGCCCTCCAAACAATACTCCACGGGGTCTTCCACCGTAATAATCTTTCGATCCGACTGATTCAACGCCTGCAAGCAAGCATACAACGTCGTCGTCTTGCCGCAGCCCGTCGGCCCTGTGACAAGAAACAACCCATCCGAGAAACTCAAAACACGCGCCATCAACCCGCGCTCCCTTTCCTCAAAACCCAACTCATCCAAGTCCAAACGCAAACTCTTTCTATCAAGAATGCGCATCACCACAGCCTCGCCGTGAATCGTCGGCACAGTAGAAACGCGTAAATCAATCTCCGCGCCATCTTCCACGCGAATGCTCATGCGCCCGTCCTGCGGCAACCGTTTCTCCGCAATATCCATGCGCGACATGATTTTAATACGGTTAATCAAAGCTTGCGCCGTTCGCTGCGGCGGGTCGCGCATCTCGCGCAATGCGCCATCAATGCGATAACGCAAACGCGCCCGCCCGCGCATCGGCTCAAGATGAACATCGCTGGCCTGCAAGCGGTGCGCATTCACAATGATGCTGTGCGCCATTTGAATCAGAGGCGCGTCCCCATTGCTCTCTTCCTTGCAAGGGGAAGAAACTTCCTCCAAATCAAGAACCTCTTGGCGATAGAACTTTTCAATCGCCCGCTCGATTTCCTCTAAAGGAACGACCACCGGCTCAATCTCCGTCTTGAGAAAACCGCGTAAAACATCCAGTGCGTCCCATTCAAACGGATCAGCAACGGCGACGCGCAAATAACGAGGCAATTTTTTGAGAGGGATCGCGCGATAACGCCGCGCATCCGCATAAGAAAAAACGCGCAAAGCGTCCTCATCCGCCTCGTCAATAGAAGCCAGATAATCCATGCCGCAACTTTGAGCCGTCGCGCGCAAAATATCCTCTTGAGCAATCAACCCCTGCTCCAAAAGCTCGCCAACCGGCCCGCGTCCATTGGCGGCAAGGCGCGCAGCCACCGCGTCGCGCTGCGTAATAAAACCGAACGTTTGGAGAAGCTCCAAAACGTGATCGTCATGGGCGGCCATTCGGCCGAGGATAAAGAACTTCGGAAGACTGACAATGAAATTGGCAACTAATAATGATACCTAAGTTGAGCCAACAACAGCTCGCCCTTCTCAACCGCATAAACCATGCGATGCTCCCCGTTAATCCTTCGCGCCCAATAACCGGAAAAAGCGTGCCGCAAGGGTTCCGGCTTGCCTATGCCGGAATAAGGATTGCGCTGCGCGTCTTTAATAAGCTCATGAATGCGCCTAACCATTCGAGAATCCGTTTGCTGCCAGTATAAATAATCTTCCCAAGCTTGGGGCGCAAAAATCAGCCTCGTCATATCACAGATTCAGCTTTTTCTCCTTGCCTCTGCCCCTTTTCAAATCTTCGATAGCCTGCAACAATCGCCGCGCATTGGCAGGACTGCGCAACAAATGCGCCGTTTCTTCAAGAGTCTCGTAATCTTCGAGCGAAAGCATCACGACGGCTTGATCGCGCTTTCGTGTAATAATGACGGGGGAACGGCTTTTACATACCCGTTCCATCGTGGACGCCAAATTTTCTCTCGCCGCCGTGTAAGTGATCGCTCTCATATGGACATCATAATGTCCATATAACAATCCAGTCAAATCAAGAAAGTTTCTTTTTCAAGATTTCGCTCACCATTTCAGGATTGGCGCGGCCTTGACTGGCCTTCATGACAAAACCTTTCAGCGCGTTCACCGCGTTCAATTTGCCGCTCTTATAATCCGCTACGCCTTTAGGATTAGCCGCAATCGCCTGCTCGCAAAGTTGCTCCAACTGCCCCGCGTCGCTAATTTGGCTTAACCCAAGCCGCTTAACAATGGCCGACGGCTCTTCCAAGGAAACAATCATGTCGCTGAAAACTTTCTTCGCCTGACTGGAAGTAATTTTCCCTTCCTCCACTAACGCAGCTAATGACGCAAAATGCGCAGGCGGCACGGTGATTTCCGACGCAACAACGCCCGTCCCCAATAAATCATTCAAAATCCAATTAGCGACGGCCGCCTTTCGTTGCAATGTAGGAGCGGCATCGGCGGCTTTCTCATAATAAGCGCAAAGATCGAGATCGGCGGCCAGCACGTCCGCCTGATAATCACTCACGCCAAAATCTTTGATCAATCGCGCCTTCTTTTCGTGCGGCAATTCCGGCAGCAACCGCCGCGCCGCGTCCGTCAAACCAAGATCCGCGCGGATGGGCAACAAATCAGGATCAGGGAAGTAACGGTAATCATGCGCCTGCTCTTTCGTCCGCATCACAAACGTCTCGCCAGTGGCGTCATCCCAACGCCGCGTTTCTTGGCGAATCGTTCCTCCTTGGGAAACAACCTCAATCTGCCTTTGAATTTCAAACTCCAACGCGCGCCGCACGCCGCTGATGGAATTAAGATTCTTGATCTCGCATTTCGTGCCGAATTCCTTTTGCCCGACGGGCCGCACGCTGATGTTCACATCGCAACGCAACTGCCCCTTCTCCATATCCGCGTCGCTTACGTTGCCGTGAACAAGAATTTGCTTCAGCGTGGAAAGATAAGCGAACGCCTCCGCAGGCGAGGAAATATCAGCTTCGGAAACGATCTCCATCAATGGCACGCCCGCGCGGTTGAAATCAATGCCGCTTGTTTTTTCAAAATGAAACGACTTGGCCACGTCTTCTTCCAAATGAATGCGGACGAGCCGAATCGCCTTCTTGGCTTCGGCGATGGGGTCTTTTTGATTTTCTTTCGGAAAAGCAAATTTGTCCAAAACCACCGCCCCGCCCACGCACAACGGCATGTCGTATTGCGAAATCTGATAATTCTTGGGCATGTCCGGATAAAAATAATTTTTGCGGTCAAACTTGCACAACGGCGCGATGCGGCAATTCAACATCAATCCCGAAAGAATTGTGAACTTGATGGCCTCCTCGTTCGGCACAGGCAATGCGCCCGGCAGGCCGAGGCAGACGGGACAAACATACGTGTTGGGCGATGCGCCGTATTCATTTTTGCAGCCGCAAAACATCTTCGTTGCCGTTTTGAGCTGGCAATGAACTTCCAGACCAATGACCGTTTCGTATTTCATAAGAGTGGTCTGACAAATAAATTGGCGAACGTTTGTTGCGAACGCCGCGAGATGAATGGCAAGGCGCGATGAGGGAGAATATTGAAATAAAATATTCGACCGAAGAGCAACGACGTCAGTCGCTCGCGCCGCCGCAACCCTTTGGGCTGTGAATCTTTTCGAAAATTTCTGCGTTGCTCGCTCGTCTGATATTTCGTTTCAATATCATCCTCGCTCACGTCTTGAAATTTCCAAAAACTTTTCACAGCAAACATTCCCCAATTTATTTGTCAGACCACTAACGGCTCCTCTTTCCACCAGTTGTGCGCCTGCTCGTATTGATGCGCCGCGCGCAAAAGAACAGGCTCGCCAAAATGAGGCCCGATCAACTGAAATCCGATGGGCAGCTTGCCTTTCGTAAAGCCGCAAGGAACGGCAATCGCGCACGTCTCGGAAAGATTGACGGCGATGGTGAAAATATCCGCCAAATACATCTGTAACGGGTCTTGCGTCTTCTCCCCGATTTTAAAAGCCGGCGTGGGCGAAGTGGGCGTGAGAAGGAGATCGCACTGCTTAAACGCCTCGACAAAATCGCGCCGAATGAGCTGCCGCACCTTTTGAGCGCGGTTGTAATAAGCGTCGTAATAGCCTGAACTCAACACATACGTGCCTAAAATAATGCGCCGCTTCACCTCCGAACCAAAACCCGCTTCGCGCGTGCGTTTGTAAAGATCGAGAACATTCTCCGGCGATTCCACGCGCGCGCCGTAGCGCACGCCGTCGAAGCGCGCCAAATTCGCCGACGCCTCCGCCGTGGCGATGATGTAATAAACCGCCGTAGCCGCCTCCGTGTGAGGCAGGGAAACCTCGACCGCCGTCGCGCCGTTTTCTTCATACCACCGCAGAGCCTTTTGGACAGCGGCCTTGACTTCAGCGTCCATGCCCGGCGCGTCATATTCCTTTGGCACACCGATTCTCAAACCCTTCACAGATTGATTCAACCCGCCGCAATAATCCGGCACAGTCACCTTACGGCTCGTGTTTTCATGCGGATCATGTCCGGCTAAAACTTGAAGCAGCAACGCGCTGTCTTCCACAGTTCTTGTCAGCGGCCCAATTTGATCCAGCGAAGAAGCGAACGCCACCAGCCCGTAGCGCGAAACGCGCCCATACGTCGGCTTCAACCCCACGCAACCGCACAACGCCGCCGGTTGTCGAATCGAGCCGCCCGTGTCCGACCCTAGAGCCGCCACTGCGCTTCCCGCCGCCACTGCCGCCGCCGAGCCTCCGCTGCTGCCGCCCGGAACGCAGTCGAGATTCCATGGATTGCGCGTCGCTCCACGCGAAGAATTTTCCGTGGACGATCCCATCGCAAACTCATCCATATTCATCCGGCCCAAAAGCACCGCGCCCGCTGCTTTGAGCTTGGAAACAACCGTCGCGTCATAAGGCGCAACGTAATTGGAAAGAATCTTCGAAGCGCACGAACACGATTCGCCGTCGGAAGAAATGTTATCCTTGATAGCAATCGGAACGCCGCCGAGAGGAAGACTGACATCCGCTTTTTTCGCCTGTTCCAACGCGGACTTTTCGTCCACATGAAGATAAGCTTTGACCTTGGAATCTGTCGCGCGAATGCGCTCCAAAACCGTTTGAACAACTTCAACGGGAGAAACCTTGCGAGAAGCCAACTCGCGCCGCCATGCCGCAATCGTCTTCATTCCACAATTTTCGGCGCGGCGATTAAATCATTCGATCTCGCCGGCGCATTGGCCAAAGCCTTTTCCTTCGGCAAACTCTCCGTCACTGCGTCTGCCCTTAAAACATTCGTCAAAAGATGAGGATCGGCAAGCGGGTCCGCCACGCCGCTCACGTCCACGCGGTTCACCTGCTGCACGTAATTCAAAACGTCGCCGAGCTGCTTTTGAAACTGCCCCACTTCATCCGGCGTGAGTTGAAGCCGCGCCAGCTCTGCCACATAAGCCACATCTATCGCATGAATTGACACCGTGTTGTGATAGCACGCACGTTTCACCTCTCAAGTGTTTTCTTCCCGAACAACGCAAGAACACTACAATAAAGCAAATGGTGAAAACACCTGTGCCGCTTGAGCCTAAAGAATGGGTTCCTCTTTTCCTCCGCTATTTAAAAAACGAAAAAGGCGATTCGTCCTACACCGTCCGTAATTACACGCAAGCTTTGCGCGAATTTTCCGGCGCGCATCAAGGCAAATCATGGGCAAAACTCGGCTTGGCCGATTTCCGGCAGCACCTCTACGACCTCTCCATCCAGTGCAAACTTCATCCCGCATCCATCCGCTTACGATTCGCCGCGCTGCGATCATTCTACCGCTTCCTCATCAAACGCGAACTGATCCAGACCAATCCTTTTGAAGGCCTCAAAATGCCGCCCTTGGAAAAACGGCTGCCCAAATTTCTGACGGAAGAACAACTCCAACGCTTCCTCGCCGCCCCGCATGAGGCGCAGAAACAAAATCCAAAAAAACGCGGACGCCCGATGCAAAAATGGCAAACCGAACGCGACGCGGCCTTGCTCGAAGTCCTTTACAGCACCGGCATGCGCTTAAGCGAAATCGCGGCGATGCAATGGAGCGACGTTGATTTTCGCACGGGCGGCGTCCGTGTCGTGGGCAAAGGCAAAAAAGAGCGCGTGACGATTTTAGGAAAACCGGC
>JAZDII010000100.1:0-12994 GCA_043805085.1 bacterium | reverse complement strand
AGAAAAGAAAATTACCGGTAAGGGCAAGGCGCTCAAAGATAGCCGAATACAGGCGTACACTAGACAGTATTCTTGCCAAAGCCATGAGAGAAACTTCCTTTCAAGGTTTTTTTGTTTCTGAAAGAGTGCGCCTAGGGAGGTTGCTAACTCTTAATAAAGAGGGAGAAGTAGTAAAGGAGGATAAGGAGAAAATACCGGTTACTACTCATACCTTTTACGATAAGGACGGTAAATTGGTTAAGGATAAAAGAGTGATTGCTCAAGCTCTTCAGGATGTTGATCCAGCCCTGTCTAAATCAATGGGCGAGCTTTTAAACACATTGGACGATTGGTCGACGGAGATACAAGCAGCCGCTTCTTCTGATTCCGGCAATGGTCAAAGAGCGATGCCAGCGACGCCCGCAGCGCCGGAAGAAGCACAGGAAGAAGTTGCTGTCAGCGCAGTGCCACAAATCTTAAGGATGGTAAGAGCGGTAGCGAAATAAGAATACCCCTGCGTTTCTGAAAAACGACAGTGGTTGCTCTCTATTGTAAAAGCCTTCAAAAAGGCTGGAGGACAAAAGCCCAAGCGTCTATAGTCATCCTCTTATGTTCACAGGACTCGTGGAAGAATCAGGGCGAGTGGTGGAACTCACGCCCACGCCGCAAGGCTGGCGTTTTACGGTGGAATGCAAAACCGTTCATGAAAATGCGCGCATGGGCGACAGCATCGCTAACAACGGTTGCTGCCTTACTGTTGTTGCCGTGGAGGGCAATCGCCTCGGTTTTGATCTTTTGGAAGAAACGCGGCGCAAGACGAATCTGCGCTCCCTTGCGCCCGGTTCGTTAGTGAATTTGGAAAGGTCTCTTGCCGCTCATGCGCGGCTCGGCGGACATTTTGTTTCTGGTCATATAGATGACGTTGGCCGCATTTTGCGATGGGAAAGGGAAGGGGCGGATTACGTTTTAGAAGTGGAAGCACCCTCCGGTTTTGAGCGTTATCTTGTTCCTAAGGGCAGCGTGGCTCTGGATGGCATTAGCCTGACCGTTGGGCGTGTCAACGGCAGTCGTTTTAATGTTTGGATTATCCCCCATACTTATGAAATCACCGCTTTATGCGAACGCCGCGCGGGCGAGTTGGTTAACCTTGAATTTGACTTATTAGCTAAATATGTGGAAAAAATCATTGCTGCTCGTTCTAATTGAATACAAAATGGTAAAGACATGAAGAGCGTCCTTGAAACATTGTTGGTTCTCCAAGACCGCGACACTGCGCTCTTAAAAGCCTCGCGCGATTTGGAGCGCATTCCTCAAGAAGCGGTTGAGTTAGAAAGAAAGTTGGAGGAAGAAGCCAAGGAATTAGAACAGCACAAACTGGCCACGCAAAAGCTAGAGGTGAAGAGGAAAGAATTGGAAGTGCAAGTAGAGGCCCTTAAAGCGCGCATCGGCAAATACCGCCAACAGCAATTGGAAACACGCAAGAATGAGGAATATCAGGCTCTCGGTCATGAAATTGAGCGGGCGGAAGCGGAAATTCATCAGCTCGAAGACACGGAATTGGATTTGATGGAGAGATACGAAGTGGCTCAAAAAGAAGTGGCCGAGGAAGCGGCTCAAGCGCAGTCCCGTTTCCAAGCGATCCGCGTTTTGCAAGTTGATTTGAAAAAGAGACAGGAAACGCTTGCCGTGCGGCAAAAGGAACTGCAAGCGGAGATTGCCGAGTTGGAACAAAAAGCCGATCCCGTTGCGATGGGGCGTTACCGGCGCATCTTGGCCAGTAAAAAAGACGCCGCGCTCGTTCCCGTCATGCATGAAAACACTTGCGGCGGCTGCCACATGAAATTGACGCCTCAAATCGTTCTTTCTACCAAAGCTAACACGGAGCTTGTTTCTTGCGAGCAATGCGGACGGTTGCTCTACTGGCCAAAAGATTTATAATGCACGTTGTTCCGCGCATCGGCCTTTTCGGCGGGACGTTTGATCCGCCGCACCTCGGTCATTTGGCTGTTGCGCGAGCTGCTCTGGAGGCTTTTCATCTCGACCGTCTCATCTTTATTCCTTGTTTGATAGCTCCTCATAAAAGCGAGGAAAAGCCGACGGCTGTCGAACATCGTCTTCGCATGCTTCAACTCGCTCTGCAAAACGAGCCGCAGTTTGAGATTTCCACCGTCGAGCTGGAACGCAAACCGCCTTCTTATTCTTGTGATACGGTAAAACATTTTCGCGCTTCTCATCCCGAAGCGCAGCTTTTTTGGATACTCGGCAGCGACCAATGGGAGGTGATTGAAACATGGCGCGACATCCGCGAGATGGCCGGGCTGGTTCAGTTCATCGTCGTCGCTCGGCCTGAAATGGTTCAACCTCGGCTTGGCATCATTCCCTTGCGGCTTGGCGCGCAATCTGATAGTTCTTCCAGCCGTGTTAGAAAAAAACTTCGCGCCGGTCTGCCCGTGAATGACCTTCTTCCTTCGTCTGTGGAACAATACATCCGTCAGCAACAAATTTACTTTAAATGAACGGTGTTTCTTTAGCTAAATTTTGCCGCTCGTGCGCGGCTGATAAAAAGGCTGCGGATGCCGTGATTTTGGATTTAAGAAAAATAGACGGGCCTGCGGAGTTTTTCTTTATTTGCTCCGCGCAGTCAGACCCGCAAATCAAAGCCATCGCCAATCACATCGAACAAACCATGAAAGAAAAACATCGCCTCTCGCCGTGGGCGGTGCATGGCACGCCGGCGAGCCGGTGGATGGTGATGGATTACGGTTCCGTGCTTGTTCACGTCATGCACGAAGAGAAGCGCGCGTATTATAATTTGGAAAATCTTTGGCACGACGCTGATCGCGTGGCGTGATTTTTAAATACTATCCAAAATCGCCTGACGCCTTTGGAGGTATTCTTCTTTGGTGATTAAACCGTCGTCGAACATTTCCTTCACCTTGCGCAGCCTTTCCACTGGGTCTTCTTGCGGCGTTGGCGCTGGAGCGGCGACTTGTTGCAGGGGCGGATGCGACGGCGGCGTAGGCGCATGAATCGCCGAAGGCGCGGGAACATGAGTTGGTAAGGAAGCGTGCGCAGGAGGCGTGGAAACGGGCTGAATGGGTTGGGGTTCGCCGCGTTCTTCCGGCGGGCCTTGGGGTTGCATGGCCGGGCCTCCCGGCGTCAACGGAGCAGAAACGTTCCAGTGCGGCGCGGCGGGAGCGTGGAAAGGGAATGGCGTATGCGGCAGGGGGACGACGGGGTGCGGTTGCTCGGCGATGCCCGCCAAGCCTCCCTTGAGCACGAGGCCGCCGGAAGCCGCGCGTTGTAGTTCCAATGTGCGCAAGCGGTGTTCTTCATCCCACCAGTCCGCTTGTTCTTTCGCCAGCGAATAAAGTCGCAACGCTTGCAACTTTGGCAAAAAGCCGATCACCATTTTCACAATCGGTTCGAAGCGCGTTTCGATGGTGAATCTGCTATAAATAGGCCCTTCTTCGAGTTGAGGGTGCCCCAGCAACCTCCAGAGATGCCCCGCTATTTTCGCGCCGCCGACGATTTGCGGGTAGTGATAGAAAATGCGCCAGTTGGTGACGATGATGCTGGCGTTAAGGCCGATGAGTTTGTGTTGGATAAAAATGTTGACCACATGCTCATCCGTCGTCATGAGCGATTGCATTTTGGCGAAGACATCTTTCACCACCAAAGGGTTTTGTCCTTCGTTGATAAAGTTCACCAAAATATCAGGCTGTTGAGCTGCCATTCGCGGACTCTAAACGAAGAGAGGGATTTTTACAAGCCTAGCCATTTTACAAGGCGTGTGGTATAGTTTATCCAATGCCCAATCTTAACGAATTGGTGCGCAGTTATCAAAAAAAAGCGCGCGAGGAGAAATTGAAGCTGTTGAAGCTGGAGCGTCCCAAAAATCTCATGCTCCAGTTTTTGGTGGAGTTTCAGCAGCCCACGAAGCAACGGCGGCTTTCCGCTAAAACTCTGGCGCGTCTGATAACGCATTTCGAGCGCAGCTGGGGCCGTATCGAGCAATTTTTTGACGAGGTGGAGGGCTTGCACATGTCGCTGGAACACTGGGGCGCGTTAAGGGAGGAAGCTCAAAAAATGCCGGAGGAAGCGAAACGAGGGTGGAAAAAGGCTTTTGATGAAGCGGCGGCGTTAAGGGCGGATGTGATGGCTCAAACGGCTGATCTTGTTCCTAGGGTGCGCGTTTCTGTAGCCGGACACCGCAGCGATGCCGAGGATTTGGACGGCGTGGGTTTCATTGGCCTGATTAAGGCGATGGAAAACTTTGATGCCGAGCGCGGCGTGCCTTTTGACGTTTATGCGCGCTCGTGGATTTATAATAGCATGATTCAGTATTTGAGGCGCGACAAGCTCGTCAATCCAAGCGAAAAAGTTCTGCGCTCTTTTCGCCTTTACGATAAAACGTTCACGAAGCTGCAAGGCGAACTAGGCCGCGAGCCGGAGGAAGAAGAAGTGGCCGCCGCGATGCAAATCAGCGCGGAGGATTTGCAAAATTTGTTGGAGATTGATACGTCCACCACTAGCCTTGATCTCCCTGTAGGTAAAGACGAGGATTACAGCCTGCATGAAGTGTTGGGCGAGGACGAGGCGGCTCCTTATGAGCAGATGGAGGGGAAAATGCTGGCTCGCAAACTTCAAGAGCACATGAAGAAGCTGGACGATTCCGAACTCTCCATCGTTATGCTCCGTTGGTATCCTATTCAGCAGAGCTCACTTGAAGGCAAACCCATGCCCATAGACCAAGCCATCATCAAAATGCAAGAAATCGCCATGAACAGGCTGCTAGCGGTGACTTCTGGAAATAATTAATTATAAATGATTTATGAATATTTTTGTTGGAATAAAAAAACATTATTGAATTGGTTTCTTGCGCAGTTTTATATCATCAACAAAGTGAACAACTTTTAATAAAAAAATTGTTGGAGCAATCCCTTGACGATTTAAGCAGGAGAACACATTTTTAAAGCATGGCAGATCAAAGAACATGGGGACAAGTGGCATGGGATACGGCAAAAGGTATTTTGGGGGGAGGCTTTGTTGCCGGTCCGATGGGAGCTGTAGCTGTAGCGGGGGGCATGGCTTTGCTAAACAGGGAACAACAAAAAACAGCGGGCGAACTTTGGTGGGATGCTGCGTCAGGCTTTAAATGGAATCCTGCTAAAGCTGCCGAAAGTGTAATGAAAACGTTGAACCAACATCTCAAGGGAGGCATAGCTTGGTTTGTTGAAATGTTTAATGAGGTTGTTAAATTTCTTGATGAAACGGTTGCTAGACCTCCTAAGGAAGATGTTGTGGGATCAGTACAAGCTCTCGGAGCTACGCTAAGAGAAGGGCTTGTAGCAAGTCCATAGCGGTGACGTATGAGCACGCCGAAAACAACAAAGGGAAGGGAGGGGCAAGAAGGCCAAGGTGGGCTTAATTGGTGGCAAGGAAAGGCGACGGCGTGGACAACTGTTTTTAACAAGGGAAAAGCTCCTGACGATAGCGAAGGAGGTCCTTCTCGAAATTCTGCCTCAACTCAAGGCGGAACTGGAGCGTTGTCGGGGCTGGCTGCCGTTGGCGCAGGTTTGTTAGGAACTGCGAGTGATTATTTGGGCGATGCTTTAGATTGGTTGCGCGGAAGGAAGGATAAAAAACCTCACACGGGTGAGCCGGCAAAAAAGGGTTTAAGGGAAAGGTGCCGCGATGCTTGGAAAAGCACGAAGGAGCGAGTGGGTCATGCTTGGAAAACGGTTAAGGGAAAAGCAGGGGAAACATCAGGGTATGTCACAGAAAAACTTCGCCCCTCTGTTGAACATTTAAGTTCCAAGGTGACAAGGGGGAAAGAAGTGGCTCTTAAAGGAGCTAAGGCAGCTGCCGGGAAAATAGCTGAAAAAGCTCCGAAAATTGCCAGAGTTGGTAAAGCTGTTTTGAAAAAAGCCGCGCCGAAATTGGCTAGAAAAAGCATTATTCAAGGGTTAAGTTGGTCAGGCATTGGGTTGCCTGTCGCCATTATTGCCGGCGTGGGTCTTGCCGGTTATGAACTTTATAGCCTTTATAAAGAGGGTAATCTTACGTGGGGCAACGCAGCTTATGAAGTCGCCGGCTATGTCCCTTATTTAGGAACAGCAGTGATAGCTAATGACGTGGCTGAAGCAGTGACGGGCACAAATTATGTCAAAGAATATGCAGGGCAAGCGCGAGACAGGGTTTTAGGTAAATCCCAAGGGATGCCCGGGCCTGATGCCGGTGGGATTGCTAGAGAAGGCACCCCTGCTGCCGTTCCAGTGGTCAATCGTTCATAAGTTTTGCTTTGTAGAAAACACCGCTTCCTGTCATTCCCGAGAGCGAAGTGAATCGGGAATCTAGGTGGTAGGCGCTGGATTCCCGCTTTCGCGGGAATGACACCGTGGCAAAAGCGGAAGAGTGAAGACGCCAATGTTATTGTTAATTGCCATAGAATGATATTACGCTAGCGGCAATGATGGTTTTCATGCGCTGCCGGGCGATTTTTTTTGCGTTATTTCTTTTGAGCGGATGCAAGACGACGATGCCTTCTGCTTCCACTCAAGAAGCCGCCGCTCCACTTCCCGCTGCCGTCGCCTCCGCATCGGAAAAGCCGCCGTTTGAACTGCTCAACAAAGACCTTTCCCGCACGTTTGCCGTGAACCCGCGCGTGGCCGTTCAGCGCAATGAAAAGGGGCTGCTTGTTTTGTCGTTGGAAATGAAGAACGTCACAAAGAACGAGGTTATTTACGTGCAGGTCAAGACACTGTGGCTGGATAAAAATGGGAAGGAAATTGAGCCGTCGGATGAATGGCAAAACATGGGCTTTATTCCCGGTCAGACTGATTTTTATGTCAAGACAGCTCTTTCGACAGAGGCGGCAAGTTTCAAAGTTCAAATTCGTTATTTGCCGCCTGCTTCTTGACGGCTTGAGTTGAAGGCCACACTAAACGGCTTGATATGAGCCAAGAAAATTTTGATAACCAAAACGAAAAGCCGGAAGTTTTCATTTTATGGGAAGGGAGGACGGAAGGGGGTAATTACAGAAAGATTTTTCAGATAGGGAATGATCCTCAAAATCTTATCGAGGCGGTGCGTTTTGACGCAAGCGCGGAAACCAAACCGCTTGTTCTTGATCTTGGATATTCCACTCCTTTTGATTTAAGAATTACCGGGGTTCATTACGCAAGATCTCCTCTTTCTTTGAATTCAGCGGATATCAAGTCGAGCTACTTTAAGATTATTCCTAGCAATGGAAAGGCGAAGCAAGTCTCATGTGAAACAAAATTGGGTCAAAATTGTGTTGGTAAAAAACTTGAAATAGAAACAACTTGCTTTAAAGAATTTGGCAAAGACTGGAGAACGTGGAGAGTTGAAGAAAACCGGGATTTTAAAAAAGAAAACTTACCACTCGATCCTTTGATAGCAGAACGAGTGGGTTGCTCATTCTCTGTTAGGGAGGATGTTCTTGTGAATGTGGGACAGGGTCGCAATGCAAAAACTTTTCTTTTTGATGTTTATTATCCATCTCTCTTTGAAAGAGACCCGATGAATCCTGCCGAGGATAATCCTTCGCAGACGCCGGAACCCTCCTTCATGCAGGGTGAAGCGGTTGTTTTAGGTGGCGCGGATTTAATTAAAGCTCCAGCGAAGGGTGACAAAAATCGTTGAAGTCCTGTTAAAAAAGTTCTTCTAACGGGGAATTTTTCATTTACCTGTAAGACGCTTTCCGTTTAATGGCAGGGAACGTCGCTTTGAGCGGCGGGAACCAAAGCGATGAATATTCTTTTTGCGGCGAGCGAGCTGGCGCCTTATGCCAAGACGGGCGGCCTTGGCGATGTGGTGGCGTCTCTGCCCGCCGCGCTGAATGAATGCGGGCACACGGTTTCCGTGGTGATTCCTCTTTACCGTTCCGTGCGCGAGCAGTTTAAGGGTCTTAAAAAGAGCGAGCTTCATCTCAACGTTGCTTTAGATGAGGAAAAAATTCCCGTTCCGGTTTGGCAGGGGACGACGGAGGACGGGGTGGCGGTGTTTGCCGTTCAGCGCGACGAGTTTTTTGATCGCGCGGGTCTTTATGGCAATGAGGAGGGCGATTACGCGGATAGCGCGGCGCGGTTCGCTTTTTTCAGCCGCGCGGTGGTGGAGTTGGCGTTGTATCTCGAACCGCAGATGGACGTCATTCACGCGCATGATTGGCACGCGGCTCTTGTGCCGGCTTATGTGCGCGCTTGGAGTTTGCCGTTTAAGACGGTGTTGACGGTGCATAATCTCGCTTATCAAGGCGTTTTTCCCGCGCACGCTTTCGCGCACACGGATTTGCCGCGCGAGTATTTTTCGCCGGAGGGAATCGAGTTTTACGGCCATGTGAATTTCCTCAAAGGCGGCATGATGCTGGCGCACGCTGTCACGACGGTCAGCCCGACGTACGCGCGTGAGATTCAGCGGGAAGAATACGGGTGCGGTTTGCATGATGTCTTGGCGGCGCATCAATATAAGCTGACGGGCATTCTCAATGGGATTGACACGACGATGTGGAATCCGGCGGATGATCCTTTCCTTGCCGCGTCTTACAGCGCGGAAAAGCCGGAGGGCAAGGCCAAGTGCAAGGCGGATTTGCTCAAAACATTGCAAATGAAAGGCGGCGCAGACAAGCCGCTCATCGGCATGGTTTCAAGATTGGTGGAGCAAAAGGGCGTTGATCTTGTGTTGGATTCTGTGGAGGAAATTTTGAAGAGGGACATTCGTTTAGTGGTTCTGGGCGTCGGCGAGAAACGGTATGAAAACGCTTTCACGCGCTTGGCGAGGAAGTGCCCCAATCAACTGAAAGTAAAAATCGGTTTTGATGAAAAACTGGCGCATCAAATCGAAGCAGGCAGCGATTTCTTTCTCATGCCGTCGGAATTTGAGCCGTGCGGGTTGAACCAGTTTTACAGCTTGCGTTACGGGACCATTCCCATCGCGCGCGACACGGGCGGGTTGAGCGATTCTATCACAGACTGGAACGGCAAGGAGGGAACCGGATTTAAATTTGCCGAGGGAACGCCCGCCGCGCTTTTGAAGAAGGTGGATGAAGCTCTCGCGGTGATGAAAGACCCGGCAGGCTGGGCGAAGTTAAAGGGCAACGCGATGAGGCAGGATCATTCATGGCAGGCGCGTGTGGGTGATTACGAAAAACTTTACGAGCAACTTTTGAAAAGCTGACATGCCAGAATTAAGAAAAGACCCGGTGGCGGGGCGTTGGGTGGTTTTCAGCCCGGAACGCCTGCGGCGGCCTGTGCATATTCAATGCAAGCCCCAGCTCCAAGCCGCGGAACAGGAAAATCCGTTTCTCTCCGGTAATGAAGCTTACACGTTGCCGGAAATTTTCGCCATCCGCGACCCCGGTTCCGCGCCGAATAAGCCCGGCTGGCGCGTGCGCGTGGTGGCCAATTTGTTTCCCGCGTTGCGTATCGAAGGCGAGTTGGAAAAGGAAGCCTTCGGTTTTTATGACCGTATGAACGGCATCGGCGCGCATGAGGTGATTATCGAAACGCCTGATCCTAACATGGCTCTGGATCAGCAGCCGATTGCGGGCATCGCGGATGTGTTGAGGGCGTTCCGCAGCCGCATGTTGGATTTAGCCAAGGACACGCGCTTCCGTTACATCCTCGTCTTTAAAAATTTCGGCGCGGCGGCGGGGGCGACGCTTCCGCATCCGCACTCGCAGCTCATCGCCATGCCCGTTGTCCCCATTGCTGTGAAAGAGAAGCTTAAAGCGGCGATGCAGTATTATCGTTGGAAAGACCGCAATCTCTTTGGCGATATTTTGAACAACGAACGCAAATCGGGCGACCGCATGGTGTATGAAAACGCCGGTTTCTCGGCTTTTTGCCCGTTCGCCAGCCGGTTTCCTTTTGAGCTGTGCATCATGCCGCGCAAGCAATCGCCGGATTTTTCGTCGGAGAGCGATCACAACCTCGTTCTCTTGGCGGACGTTCTCAAGCGCGTGTTGCAGGCTTACCGCCGCGGATTGAGCGCGCCGGATTATAATCTCATCATTCACACTGCGCCGTTGCGTTACCCGCGCAAAGATTACTGGATGTCCATTGACCAAGATTTCTGGTGGCACATTGAAATTCTCCCGCGTATGGCAGGCATGGCGGGTTTTGAGTTTGGCACGGGTTTTTATATTAACCCCGTCTTTCCGGAAGAATCCGCGCGGTTTTTGCGCGGAGTTAAAACGGACGTTTAAAACGCTTGTTTGATATGCTGAACGTCGTCTTTCTTTGGCACATGCATCAGCCGTATTACGTCAACACGTTGACGAAAACGGCGATGATGCCTTGGGTGCGCTTGCACGCGGTGAAGGGGTATCTGGACATGATTGACGTCGCGCGGCGTTATCCGGAGCTGCGATTGAATTTCAACTTCACGCCCGTTTTAGTGGCGCAAATTTTGGAATTGGCCGAAAAGCGCGTGGAAGACCTCTGGGAAACGTGGAGCCGCAAATCTCCCGAAACGCTCACGAACGACGAGAAAGCCCGCATTCTTGAGAACTTTTTCAAGATCAACTGGACGAATCTCATTATGCCGTTTCCGCGTTACAAGCAGCTCTTGGAAATACGCGGGCGCGATTATGATCTTTCTTCGATCAAAGAGAGCGTGCTTCATTTTACGGATCAGGATTACCGCGATCTTCAGACATGGTATAACCTTGCTTGGTGCGGCTTCAGCGCGGAAAAGCGTTTTCCTGAACTCGTCGAGCTGAAGAAAAAGGGCGCGAATTTTACGGAGCAGGAAAAAAATCGCGTGTTGGATATTCACCAAGAAATTTTGCGGCTTGTTCTCGGCCTTTACCGCGACGCGCAGGAACAGGCGGAGCTGACCTCGACGCCTTTTTTTCATCCCATCATGCCGTTGGTTTATGACACCGATTTTGCTTTGCGCGCGATGCCCGGGCGGATGTTGCCGCCGCGTTTTCGCGCGCCGGAGGATGTTCAAGCGCAGTTGCGTTTGGCGCAAGAGCAGCACCGCGCTGTTTTCGGCAAGGCCGCGCGCGGGCTTTGGCCGTCGGAGGGCTCGGTTTGTCCGGAAGTTTTGCCTCTGATTAAAGAGGCCGGTTTTGAATACTTTTGCACGGATGAGGGCATTCTTTTTCACAGTCTCGACAAGCAAGCGGATCACTTGGAACTATTCCAAGCGTGGCAATGCGAGCACGGCGGCGCGTCGCTGAAGACTTTGTTCCGCGAGAGGCCGCTCTCGGATTACGTCGGTTTCACCGCCGCGCGTCATTCCGCCGAGGAAGCGTCGGAGCATCTTCTCCATCATCTTGAGCACATTGAAAGCGTGGTGAAACATCCCAACGGAGCCGTTTGCCTTGCGTTGGACGGGGAGAATGCTTGGGAAGCGTTTGCGGACGGCGGCGAGGCGTTCCTTTGCCAGCTCTACGAAAAACTTTTGAGCAGTCCTCGTTTGCGAACGCGGCGCATGGGGGATTACATGGATGAGGTTGAGCGCCCGTCGCGCATCGCCAAGCTGCACAGTGGCTCGTGGGTTGCCAGTAATTTTGATATTTGGATCGGTGATCCTGAAGAAAACAAGGCTTGGGAGTGGGTGGGCAAGACGCGCGACTTTCTCCGCGCTCAACTCGCCGCTCAACAGTGGCCGCAGGAAATCGCTGACAAGGCGTGGCGCGAGATTTACGCCGCCGAGGGCAGCGATTGGTTCTGGTGGTACGGCCCGGATTTTCAGACCGACGCGGATTTTCTTTTCGATGAGTTATTCCGCACACATTTGCAAAACGTGTACCGCCTTTTTGATTGCCCGCCGCCGGAATACCTCGACGTGCCGATTTGTTTGCAAGACATCGGCGGCCTCACGCTCAAACCGCTGGATTACATCGAGCCGCAGTTGGGCGAAGAGGGTTATTATAATTGGCTGGGCGCGGGCGTCTATGACATCAGCCGCCAGCAGACGGCCATGTTCCAAGCGGATCGCATCGGCTCAAAAATCTTTTACGGTTTCAACGCGGCGACATTTTTCTTTCGGCTCGACGTCACGCGCTTGCCGGAAAAAGTTATTCTGCATTTCTACCAGCCTGCCGCCATGCGTTTGGTGGTGGACATCGCCGGCCAGCAAGCTCACTTGGAAAAAAGCGCGGACAGCGTGCTGTTTAAACCCGTCCCCGCTCGCGTTCAGTTTTATGCTAAAGATCGTTTGGAACTGGCCGTGCCATTGCAGGATTTAGACTGGAAAGAGGGCGAAACGGTGGATTTCGTGGCGCAGATTTTTGAGCAAGGAGTGGAAAAAGAACGCCATCCCGAAAGGGGACTCATCGAATTCCGCGTGCCGTCGTCCCAATTTAAGATGGAGCACTGGTTTGTTTAAGGAAGAGTTCGCCCGCTTTGTGGAGGAACAGGGGATTCAACGGATAGCTCGTCAGAATGAGGGGGAATGATGCCTCTTTCTTTGCTCAAGTAAGCAATAACTTCTTCCTGCGTTCGCAAGCCTTCTTCAACTTCGGCTGGAAAACGGAAATTTTCTTTGGCTTTTGCCGCGTTCATACCAAAACCCTTTTACAAGGTCGCTTTTAAAAAGTCAAATTCGTTAGAAGCACAGAGAAAGGTTTTTACACAAAAATCGTCTATTTTTTTGAAATCTCTATTGCTCCCAAAGACAAGTTATGCCATTAAAGAGAGTCTATGAAATCTGCATTTCTACCGTTGTTCGCTTTATTGATTCTTGCCGGTTGCGCTAGCGGCCCTGAACCATCTTCCACCGTTTCAACAATGGCGCCCGCCGAAGCTGGCGCCACGGCGACAACCGAGACGACCACCACGCAAACAGAGAGCACGAGCACGAAATATACTCCGCCTTCTTCTCGTCCGGTGACGACGCAGCCTAAGCCTTGGACGCCGCCCTCTCCGTCGGATTCATCCGGTTCTGTAAAAATGCAGTATCCTCAAGGCAAAAAAGTGGCAGGCAAGGAAGGTCTTGTCCGCAGCCCATACGCGCCACACGCAGGTTTGGTGGACGTGAG
>JAZDII010000099.1:0-15868 GCA_043805085.1 bacterium | reverse complement strand
CAAATCGCGCGATGGTTATTTATTAACGCAAGGCGTGTACTACACAGACGGTTGCGGAATGGTGATGAAACCGAAGCAGGGCGAGCGTCTCAAACGCTTGCCGGTTGTTTCAGGCATTGACGCGGATTTCTTTGTGGAAGGATCAAAAATCGAGCATCAGGGAGTGTTAGGCGCGTTGAGTTTTATTCGGTTGACGGCCATGTCTCCCGTCGGCTTGGACCTTGATTTAACAAAGATTGATGTGAGTTCAGAAGGTTACTTGGTCACTTACACGCATGACGGCGGTTGCATTCGTTTTCGTACAAATTTTTTGGAACAGCAGATGCAACGGTTGAGAGTGATTTTTGATTATGCGCGCAGCAAACAATTATTGGTGAGAACGGTGGATTTGTCGCCAACG
Source organism: bacterium (assembly GCA_043805085.1). Lineage (GTDB taxonomy): Bacteria > Verrucomicrobiota > Verrucomicrobiia > Methylacidiphilales > Verrucolacustridaceae > JAZDII01. The sequence continues at coordinate 15,468 of JAZDII010000099.1, read as the reverse complement.
AAAAATGTGCCCGTGACGTTTTTTAATTAAGGAGAAAACATGTTTATTAGGAGAAATGAAATTAATGTGCTCGTTGCCTTGGAAGTCGGCACATCTAAAGTTGTGGCCGCTGCCGCGGGGTTGCGCGCCGACGGCTCGATGATGTTGTTGGGCGTGGGCGAGGCTCCTTCCAGCGGCGTGCGCAAAGGCGAGATTGTGGATTTTCGGGACGCCCAAGCGTGCGTTCGTCAAGCTCTTCATAGCGCTGAAAAAGAAGCGGACGTGGAGATTAAAGAAGTGTATTTGGTCCTGACAGGCTCTCACATTACCTCCAGAACAGATGTCGTGCGGGCGAACATTGATAACGAAGACAAGCAAGTGACGGAAGCGGACGTCGAGGAGTTAAAGCAGCTTGCCGACAGGTTGGTGATTCCGAGGGATTACGTCATCGTCCGTTCTCTTTTGCAACATTACTGTTTAGACAATCAAGCGATCAGCCGCGAGCCGGTTGGATTGAGCTCGCAAACTCTGGAGGCTCATTATCACTTGATCTACGGTTTGAAGACGCGCCTGCAAACCACGGTTCGCTGCGTGAGGGAGCAGGACATCGACATCTGCGGTTATGCGCCGGCTTCTTACGCGATGGCGCAGTCCACCCTTTCCTCGCGCGCTAAGCAAGCCGGAGCATTGGCGATTGATATGGGCGCGGGCGTGACGAATTACATCGTGTATTTAGAAGGCGAGGCTGTTCACACGGGCGTGATCGGCGTTGGCGGCGATCATTTGACGCAAGACTTGGCGATGGGATTGCGCCTGCCGGAATCTAAAGCGGAAAAGCTGAAAAAGACGCACGGGGATTTGTTCATGGACGGGCATCACCGCGATGAGCAGATCATTATGGAAAGGGACATGACGTTTGAAGAGCGCGTGATTTACCGTGATTCCATGATCAAAATTCTTAACGTGCGCCAAAGGGAATTACTCGAATTAATCGAGCAAGATATTGAATTTCGCGGATTGTGGCCGCGCCTTGCCGGCGGCGTTTTCATTACTGGCGGCGCTTCGCAAATCAAAGGTTTGCACCGTTTGGCCAGTGAAGTTTTTCCCGTTCCGGTAGAGTTGGTTCACGAACACACTTTTGACGGGGGCCAGACGTATAATAAGCGTCCTGACCTTTCCACTGTTTTGGGAATGTTGAAATGCGCGCATCGTGAAGAGTTGCAAAAGATGAGGCCGAGCGGTTGGAAACATTTTCACCGTTCCTTTATGAACCTGCTTGCTTCGATGCGCTTATTTTGAGGAAAAAATTATGATCGAATTCAAAAATAACGGCCCCTTTGTAAAAGATAACGACGAATCGGAATCCCCGCGCGTCAAAATCATCGGCGTTGGCTCGGCGGGCGTTAACGCGCTGGATCAAATGGTGCTGGATGAATACGGCCAAGAAAGCTTGATCAGCGTGGACACTCACCGCCCCACGCTTGACGGCAGCGTGGTGGAAAAAACGATCCTCATTGGCGCGCGATTGCTGAAAGGGTTAGGAATGGGAGGCGACGCTGATTTGGTCAAGGATTTGACGGAAGAAGATTGGAAGCTGGTGCGAGCGGAATTAAAGGGAACAAACATCGGCATCCTTGTCTTTGGCTTGGGCGGCGGAACAGGCGGTAGCGTGACGGCTCAAATTGCGGACATCTTAAGGGAAGAAGGGGCTTCCGTGATATTACTGGCCGTGTCGCCGTTGTCGTGCGAAGGCGCGCGTCGTTCTAATCAAGCTCGCCAACAGGCTTCCATTCTAAGAAGCAAGGCGGACGCTTTTTTTCTTTTTTCCAACAACCGTCTTGCAGTCTTAGCGGACGCCGATGACGACGCGCGGGATATTTTCAAGGCGATGAATGTGTCTTTAGGGGCGGCCTGTAAAACCGTCGCTTCATTATTAGGTCGGCGAGGACTGGTTCAGTTGGATATTTCAGATTTGAAATCTCTGGCGGGACAATGTGCGGGTTTAGCCGGTGAGTTGGAAAATTGCTGGATTGGCGCGGCGGAAGCAGGCGGAGCAAGCCGCTCTCACGCCGTCGTAGAGCATGTCATCAATAGTCCTCTTTTTAGAGACGGAGCGGCATGGAGCGCCGGAGACAAGGCGTTGGCTTACGTTGAAGGCGGAGAAGATTTATCCGTCAGCGAATTTCAAGAATTGGTAGAGCGTCTCAAGGGCGAATTGCCGGACATTCATCTTGCCGCCGGCGCGGCTATTTCTCCAACGCGGACGGGGTTGCTGTCGCTGACGCTTTTCATCGCGCGTTCAGGAGAAGATGTTGTGGTGACCGAAGAACTGCCCGCCGCGCCAGCATCCGTCGAAAAGACAGACGATCAACCTGCCGCCTCTCCATCGGAAAACACTCCGGCTTCTTTATCTGTCAAAACAAAAATGTTCGCGCCGCTTCCTGTTGCGGAAACAGAAAAAGAAGATTCGTCAAAAATCGGCAAGCGCCAAAGCAGACCGCAACGTTATTTTGCCGCCGAGCAGGACGAGTTTCCTTTTGACAGCAAAATTCTTCGCGGGCGATTTGAAAAATCCGACCCGACCATCCTCAATGGTCAAAATTTGGATCAACCAACCTTTTTGCGTTTGGGCCTTAAAATTCGGTTGTAAAAAATCATCGCTCAATTAAGGGCTTATCCCTAAAAGGGGAACATGGTAAAAAGTGTTGCTTGCGGTATCGGCATTGTCCTCGTTGCTCTTTGTTTGAGCGTTCATGCGGCTTCGCAAGCCGTCTCGCCTGTTGTGCATTTGGGAATAGACCGGTTGGAGCAAGGCGGCTTCAAAGGGCTGGACGGCAAAAAAGTAGGTCTTGTGGTTAATTTGGCGTCTGTGGATTCTCAAGGCCGTTCCACGATTGATGTTTTGAGGAACGCTCTCGGCGCGCGGCTCATCGCGTTGTTTGGGCCGGAGCACGGCTTGGACGGCAAGGCGCGCGCGGGGCGTTATGTGAAAAGTTACACGGACAAACGAACTGGCTTGCCGGTTTATTCTCTTTACGACAGGACGCGCAAGCCGACGCCGCAGATGCTGCAAGGGTTGGATTGCCTTGTTTATGACGTGCAAGACCTCGGCTGTCGCTCCTACACTTACGTCAGCACGCTTGGGTTGGTCATGGAAGCCGCTGCGGAGCTGAACAAAGAAGTGATCGTCCTAGATCGCCCCAACCCTCTTGGAGGCTTGCGCATGGAGGGACCGCGGTTGAATCCTAAATTCCGCACTTTTGTGGGGATGTTTGACATTCCTTATGTCTATGGTTTGACCATCGGCGAACTGGCTCAATGGATTAACAAACATCATTTAAAAAAATCATGCAAACTCACCGTTATGCCCATGGACGGTTGGCGGCGCGAGATGACGTGGCAAGACACGGGGCTGCGTTGGTTGCCTACGTCGCCGAATATCCCGCGCGTTGAATCCGTTTTCGGCTATGTCGCCACGGGTTTGTTGGGAGAGATAGGCGTGGTCAATGGCGCCAACGATCTCTTGCCGTTTGAACTCATAGCCGCTGAAGGGTTGGACGGCGCGGGGTTCTCGTCGAAAATGAATTCTTTCGGCTTTCGCGGCGTGCAATTCGAGCCTCATTCCTTCCGTCCCTCTTCCGGCAAATACCGATCTGTTCGCTTCTCCGGCGCGAGATTGAAAATTGATCCGAAGGCAGAAGCCAATTTAACCGCTATCCCGTTTTACGCATTTCCTCTCTTAAAAAAGAGATTTCCCAAGCGCAAGTTTTTTGCGAACCGGACGAAGGAACCAGTTATCATGTTTGATAAAATTAACGGCGGTGATTATCCGCGCTTGGCTTTGCAACGGGAGGAAAGTCCGGAAAAAATTATCGCTTCATGGACGCCCGGTGTAAAAAAATGGAGCGCAGAACGGCAGCCGTTTTTGATGTATCCGTAGTCGAATTTATAATTTTTCGTACACGCCCTTGCCGCTTTTTTTCAAGACGTGGAATCCGGCCCTTTTCATTTCGGAAACAGAAGGCTTGCGGCTGATTTTAGGCGTATTGACGGTGGCGATGCATTTGCGCACCGCTTTTTTGCACGTCGGACATTCGGCAAGCGGCGGATCGTTGATGGATTGAAACCATTCAAAACCGCTGCGGCAAAAAGCGCAGCCTTCTCCGGCGGGTTCATATTGATAAAGCGGCATGGCGTTAATTGTCCGATTTAGCTAGTTGATCCCGAATTTTGGCGGCGTCTTCAAAGCGTTCCTCGGCGATGGCCTTGCGCAGCTCTTTTTCCAAACGATCTTTGCGCACGTTTTGCATTTTAGCCGGAGCTTTGCCGGAATGGCGCGGCCCCTTTTGGCAATCGTTCAACACCTCTTGCAGCATGGCGGAAAAGGCCTCGTAACATTCCGGGCAGCCCAAACGGCCCGTCTTGCGAACATCCTCGCTTGTGAAACCGCAAACAGGGCACTGCACTGCGCGCAAGGCGAGGGGGGGGATCAATAATGACTTGGCGGAAATTTCCGTAGGCTCCGGTTCAATCGCCTTGCACGGGTCCGGCTTTCCTTTGCTAGCGGCCAGTTTTGCCACGGCGGCCCAAACGTCAAAATCCGACCAATCGGCTTGTTTCAATTGGGGAATGCATTTTTCGCACACATGCACTTCAACCACCTTGCCGTTCACCACTTTTGTGAGATGGCAAGTCGCCTCATGCTCCGGGAAATAGGTGCATTCCATGAAATGTTTTTAGCATTTTTTTTGGGGCAAGCAAGCTGCGAAGCCTCCTAAGAGCTTGTTGGTTTTCGCAAAAGAAAGTATCTTTTCCTTGTGCAAAAGGACGGCTTTTCAAACAAACCAGTCGAAGAAAAAGTCGAAAAAGCGGAATGGGAAGTCGTAGAGCCTGATGAGACAGCCCAAAAAGCCAACAGAGAACCATCAGGAAATTCAAGAACGTTGCTTCATCCTTTAGCAGCGTTGGCCATGGTGGTATTGGACTTTGGCGGTTTTGCGGGCGATGTCAGCGGATTCGCTTTATTTTTTTTATTGCCCTTGGTGATGGGGCTCATTTTTTTTGTTACCACCTTCGTCGTTGCGTGGATACAAAATCGGTTGGCGGGAGAAAAATGGGGCGATGCTGTGGCAAAGGGGATTGTTGCCGGCGTCTTGTGCTCCATTCCGACGCCTATTTTTGGCACCGCTGTGGGCGGTTTTATTTTACTGAAAAGCGGCTTGGGGGAATTTCAGAAGGGCGGCATTCGGCAATTAGCCGGAATGTTCACCGCAAAGAAAAATTCTTAGAGGCTCTAAATTTCGATTTCCATGAACTGTTTAGCGGCGACGATATGGACGCCTTCCCGCGCACCCGCCTCAACGGCCTCGTTCTCCAATTTTTCAAGAGCATCATCATCGCGCCAAGGGTCGTGATGGGAGAGGACGAGCAGTTTAGCTTTTGCTTCCTTGCACTCGCGCAAGCCGTTTGTCCATGTGTAGTGCCCCCAGCCGCGCCTGCATAGGCCTGTTTCGCCGTTATATTCTTGATCGGTGAATTGAGCGTCGTACAAAAAAACATCCGCGTTTTGAGCCAACAGTTGTACGTTAGGGTTGAGGTGAGGGGGGGCATAATGCTCCGTGTCGGTGACATAGGCGAACACCCTGCTTTCTTCTCCCACCCTTTTTTCTTCAATACGATAACCGAGGCAGCCTCCCGGATGATTCAATTGAGCGCAAGAAATGTGCAGCTCGACATTTTCACCGGCGATGGTGACGACCTTATGGGGGTCCATATCATAAAATTTAATCGTAGAAGGCATGTCATTTAGGGGCACAGGAAAGGTGAAAAAAGTTTGTTGCCCGCGCAGGGCGTGTTCAAGCACGGAACTGTAAACGTCCGTCGAAGTATAAGTATGGATGGCGGGCCCATACATTTCGAAATGGTTGGAGGGATTAAAAGCCGGCATGAAAAAAGGGAAGCCTTGGATATGATCCCAATGCACATGCGTAAAAAAGAAAATGGCGTGGCGGCGGTTGGACCGGGCAAACTCCGTTCCCAGCAGACGCAAGCCGGAGCCGCCGTCGAGAATGATCAGTTGCCCCCCTGATTCAATCGAGAGGCATGACGTATCCCCGCCGTAACGCATTGTGGAAAAAGAATGAGTGCTAGGAGTTGGAATGCTGCCTCTCGTGCCCCAAAATTTAATTTTCACAGTTGCGTCGCCTTTAAAAAGTTCGGCGGGAAAACTACGGTTGGATGTCGGGCAAAGGCAATAGAAATATGACGCCATTATCCGTTGCGGTTGACATTGGGAAGGTGTTCCGTTTTGCTAAACAGCACAATGGCAGCGAATCTTGTCTATTTTGATTTAGAAACCCAGCGCAGCGCGCAAGAAGTCGGTGGCTGGCGCAACATCCCCAAAATGGGATTAGCCATTGCGTCAACTTACAACACCCGCGAAGGAGCCTACCGCATTTACACGGAACAGGAAGTCAACGATCTGATCCAAGAACTTCGCCGCGCTGATTGCGTCATCGGATTCAACATCGTTCATTTCGATTATGCGGTGCTCGCGCCTTATTCCTTGTTCGATTTTTCGCAAGTGCCGACGCTGGATTTAATGCTAAGCATCGAAAAAACCTTGGGCTACCGCATTAGTTTGGATTCCGTGGCCGAGGCTTCCTTAGGCATTAACAAAACGGCTGACGGCATGGAATCGTTGCGATGGTGGAAACAAGGCAAGGTGCGCGAAGTGGCGGAATACTGCTGTTACGATGTCAAAACCACGCGCCTTGTGCACGAATTTGGCGTTCAAGAAGGCAAGGTCTATTACGTGGACTCCCGTTCCAAACTCAAGCGCGAGATTCCCGTGCAATGGAACATTGCTTAAGCTTACTTTTTTTCGTTGCTCTCCGCTCTCTTCGCATGCAGCCAAGCTTGGAAGGCGCGCAGCCATTGACCTTGAGAAGAATAAGCCTTGCTCAAGTTTCGCCACGAATCAGCGGCGTCGGGAGTTAATGCGACAGCCTTTTGGTAGGCCTCAACCGCTTCAGACATTTTTCCTGCGCCTTCGCAAGCGACGCCTAAATTATGCCACGCCTTGGCGAAATGAGAATCGGCTTGGGTGGCTTGTTGAAAAGAGTCGAGCGCTTTGGCACGTTGCCCTTGAGAATCATAGGCGATGCCGAGATTATTCCAAACTTTGGCAACAGTTGCCGCGTTCCCAAGAGCGTTTTTTGAATCGGCGGGAACCTGAACGGCTTTTTGATAAGCTTCCAAAGCTTGAGACGCGCGCCCTTCTTCATCATAAATAAAACCTAAAGCCGCCCATCCCTCCGCCAGCGTCGGCTCCAGTTCCACGGCCTTTTTCAAGGCTTCCACAGCTTCCGCGTTTTGCTTTTCTTGGCGGTGCGTTTTGCCGAGATAAAGCCACGCCTGAACAAAATCCTTCTGCAAAACAACGGCACGTTTAAAAGCTTTGATGCCTTCATCATTGCGTTTGATTTGAAGACATACCACGCCGAGATTAAACCATGCGCGCGCGTCCGACGGATTTAGCTTGATGGCCTTCTGATAAGCTTCGATGGCCTCTTCGTTCTTTTTTTGCTTGCGCAATGCGACGCCCAAACTGTTCCACGCTTCCGCATAATCAGGTTTGGCTTGGACGGCCTTGCGGTAAGCTTCCACCGCCTCATCCATCTTGCCTTGTTTCCTGTAAAGCAAACCCAAGGCATGCCACGCTTCAGCAAAATCGGGATTGGCGCGAACGGCTTTTTGGTAAGCTTCCACCGCCTCGTCTATCTTATCTTGTTTTTGATAAGCTACGCCCCAGTCATACCAAGAATCCGCATATTTTGAGTTGGGCGGAAGGGATGATTTAGAAGGGGGAGGTTGTTGTGGATGGGCGTCGCTTTTTTCGGATTTAAGCGACAATTCAGGGTTTTGCCCGTTTTTAATTTGTTCGATGGTGACCGCTTCAAGTTTTTGCAGCGCCGTGACGTTCGTTGGTTGAAAAGAAATGATATTGCGATAAGCCTCCGCCGCTTCAGGCAACTTTTGCAAGCTGCGGTAAAGATCGCCGATGCGAAACCATGCGTCCACGTCGTCCGGTTTCAAGCCGACAACTTTTTGATAGGCGAGAATCGCTTGTGCGCTTTGTTTTGTCGCTTCATAAGCAGAAGCGAGCGTTTTCCACGCATAAACATCATCGGGTTTAATTTCCACAACATGCTTTAAACAGCGAATCGCTTCGGTTTTTTTCCCTTGCAGATTATAAGCGGCGCCAAGGTCATACCAAAGGTCGGCGTCATTCGGCTTGAATTTAAGAGCCTGTTGGAAAGCGTCCGCAGCCTTGGCAAACTCGCCTTGGTTGCGATAAGCCGTGCCGCGTTCCCTCCACGCGCTGGCGGTATCCTCCGTTTGCGCAATAGCCATAGAAGCGGCAAGGAAACTCCATGCCAAACAGCCAAACCACGCTAAATATCGCGCTTTCATCATGAACAGATTCACATCATAAAAAGATGACAATGCGTTGGAAAGGTTTTTGCTATATTTTGATGACGTGTTTTCTTTTGATGAGCTTCCAACCCTTTATTTGACAGAAACGGCAAAAATGCTAAATTTGCCCTTTTATGACTCAAAAATTCCGTATTTTGGTGACAGACGGTGTTTCTACTCGCGGCGTCAGCGTGCTTCAAGCCGTTGAACAGTTCGAAGTGGAAACGTCCAAAAATTTAAGTGAAAACGATTTAATCGCCAAAATCGCGGGGTTCGACGCTTTAGTGGTTCGGAGCCAAACGAAAGTCACGCGCGCCGTGTTTGATGCTGCGTCGCGCTTGAAAGTCATCGGTCGAGCAGGCGTGGGCGTTGACAATGTGGACGTGGACGCTGCAACGGAGAAGGGCATTGTCGTTCTCAACACTCCGGGCGGCAGCACAATTTCCACCGCCGAACACACTTTTTCCATGATCTTGGCCTTGGCGCGGAACATTCCGCAGGCGCATCAATCCATGAAAGAAGGAAAATGGGATCGTAAACAATTTCAAGGTATCGAGCTGCATAACAAAACGCTGGGCGTTCTCGGCATGGGTCGCATCGGCACCGAAGTGGCGCGCCGCGCTTTTGCCTTCGGCATGCGCGTCTTGGCGTATGATCCTTACCTGTCCGCTACGCGCGCGCGCGGTTTGCAGGTGGAACTTTTTGAAAAGTTGGATGAGATGCTGCCGCATTGCGACTTCATCACGCTTCACATGCCGATGACGAAGGAAACCAAAGGCATTCTTAACCGCCGCACGCTTGCGTTGTGCAAGCCCAGCGTTCGCATCATCAACTGCGCCCGCGGCGGTTTGGTGGAAGAAGCGGCGTTGGAAGAGGCGATTAAAAACGGCAAGGCGGCGGGAGCGGCCTTGGACGTTTTCGAGCAAGAACCGCCGCCGGAAGATTTCGGCCTGCGCAAGCTTCCTCAAGTCATCATGGTGCCGCACCTCGGCGCTTCCACGAGTGAGGCGCAGGAAAACGTCGGCATTGAAGTGGCCGAGGCGATTCGCGACATGTTGTTAAACGGCACCATTCGCAACGCCGTCAACATGCCCAATGTGGACGCCAAAACGCTGGCCATCTTGCGGCCTTATTTGGAATTGGGAGCGAAGATCGGCAAAATGCTTGCCCAAATCACACCATGCCGTTGTGAGCACCTGACCGTCAGCTATTGCGGCAAAATCGGCGATTACGATGCCACGCCTGTCACTCGCGCCATATTAAAAGGCTTTCTGCGCCAAGCGGGCGGTGTTGACGTGAATGAGGTGAACGTGCCGAAGTTCGCCGCCAACCTCGGCCTCAAGTTCAGCGAGGTCAAGCAAAGCGAGTCGGAAAATTATTCGGAATTGATTTCCGTGAAAGCGCAAGTCGTTTGCGATAAAAACAACGGCGCAGCTCCCGAAGGCTTGACGCAAATCAGCGGCACTTTCTTTGGCGACAGCCCGCGCATCGTTCGCGTTAATAATTACGTCTTGGATGCTTTGCCGGAAGGTATTCTCTTGATGATGGAGAATAAGGATTGTCCGGGCATTGTTGGACGCATTGGCACGTTGTTAGGCAAAGAACAGGTCAATATCGGCAACATGACGTTGAGCCGTTACGCGCCCGGCTCCAAAGCTCTCTGCGTCTTAAATCTCGACGCGATGCCATCATCGGAAGTGCTCGAAAAAATCCGTCAAGACCAAAGCATCTTTTCAGTCCAGACGGTGCAGTTTTAGAGCGAGCGATTTTCAAGAAATCTTTACAAGAGGAAAAAACAATTATACTATGGCTTTTAAAAGCCGTAAAAGCCATAGTAAGATTCTTACCTTATCCAAAGAAGAGGGATAACATGGTGCGGTAACGGATATTTAATTTACACCGCAGACGTTCATGGGAGCGTATTGCTTTACTCGCTCCATAAACTCCTCCGCAAATTGCCGGTAAGCGGCTGCGCCGACACTGTCAGAGTCGTAGGTGGTGATGGGTTTGCCGAAGCCGGGGGCCTCGCTCAAGCGGACGCTGCGCGGGATGATGGTTTTGAAGATTTTTTCAGGAAGATGTTTTTGCACGTCTTCCAGCACTTGCTGGCTCAAGCGCGTGCGGGTGTCATACATCGTCATCAGCACGCCGATGATGTCTAAATCCGGGTTCACGCCTCTCATGCGAGCGGTGAGGTCAAAAATTTTCTGAATGCCTTCCAAGGCGTAGAACTCGCACTGCAACGGCACGAGCAACCTATCCGCCGCCGCGAGGGCGTTCGTCATCAAAATGCCGAGGGAAGGGGGGCAGTCCAAAACGATGAATCGAAACGCCGGGTTTTCGCGCAAGGGAGCCAGCACTTGGCGCAGGCGTATCAAAGGGTCTTCCATGCGGGCGAGTTCGATTTCACAACCCGCGAGGTCAATTTCCGAAGGGATGAAGTGGAATCCGGGAAAAATTGTGGGCTGCGCCAGTTCGGCCACATTACGATCGCCGATGAGAGCGGGGTAGATGCTCGTGCGCGCTTTTTGTTGAAAACCCAAGCCGCTTGTGGCGTTGGCTTGAGGGTCGAGGTCAATCAGCAGCGTTGACACGCCTTTTTCCGAAAGCGCGGCGCACAGATTGACGGCTGTCGTGGTTTTGCCCACGCCGCCTTTTTGGTTAACAACGGAAATAATCTTCATCACTTTTGCCTACGCCGTTCTTTATACATTAAAACGAAACTCCATGACATCACCATCTTGAACGACATATTCTTTGCCCTCCACCCGCAGCTTGCCGACTTCTCTCGCGCGGGCGAAAGAGCCAAGGGTGGCCAGTTCTTCGTAAGCAACTGTTTCGGCGGCGATGAATCCGCGCTCAAAATCGGAATGAATCACGCCGGCGGCTTGCGGCGCGGTGAAACCGGCGTGAATCGTCCACGCCCGCGTTTCTTTCTCGCCTGTCGTTAAATAGGCGCGCAAGCCCAACAGATGATACACAGCTCGGATAAGCCGTCCCACGCCGGATTCTTCCACGCCGAGGCTTTTGAGATACTCTTTTTGCTCCGCTTCGGAAAGGTCGGCTAAATCAGATTCAATCTGCGCGCTGATGATCACCGCTTCCGCGCCGAGATGCTTGCGGCAATACTCTTCCACGGCGGCTACGCTTTTCCCCGTCGCAGAAGAGCGGTCGCCCTTGATCAACGCGCCTAAATCATCTTCTTTTACATTGCATGCGAACAAAGTGGGCTTGTCCGTGAGAAGAAAAAACGCGCGCGCGACTTTTTTTTCTTCGTCATTGAGGGCGCACGTCAAGGCAGGCTGGCCATTGTTCATGTGAGCTTCTAATTTCTGCGCCGTTTCCAACTCCGCTTGAGCCTGTTTATCGTGTCCGCGCGCGTTTTTTTGCGCTTTATCCTTTCGTTTTGAAAGAGCGGCGAGGTCGGCCAAAATCAACTCCGTCATAATGATTTCAATGTCGCGGAGCGGCTCGACGGAACCGGTGACGTGGTGAATGTTCTCGTCCTCAAAACAGCGCACGACTTGAATGATAGCGTCCACTTCCCGAATATGGCTAAGAAACTGATTGCCCAAGCCCTCGCCTTGGCTGGCGCCCTTCACAAGACCGGCAATGTCCAATATCTCAATAACGGCGGGGACGATTTTTTGAGAACGCGAAAGCTTAGCCAGCACATCAAGGCGCGAGTCCGGCACCGTGACGACGCCTGTGTTCGGCTCAATCGTGCAAAACGGATAATTCGCCGCCTGCGCCTTGCGCGTTTTGGTGACGGCGTTAAACAACGTGCTCTTGCCGACATTCGGCAGCCCAACGATTCCTGCTTTTAGCATAAAGGAAAAGAATAAGGAAAATCAGCGGAGCGAAAAGCGCAATTATGGACGCGGAAAACGCGCTGATTTTTCCGAATGTTTCCAAATCAAGCACTCTTTCAATGCAATCGTCTCGCCGGGTTGCACGACGCGCAAGGGGCTGGTGAGTTCCAGTTCTGTCACACCGTCTTGAATGTTGCCCATGGTAAAAATCTGGCAGGAAGTGTTTTGATCGGCGTATTGGGCGGTTGGATCAAATTCAAGGGCAACCTTGGAAACGAAATGATTGCCGATGGCGTAGAGAAGGCCGCTGCATCGGCAGCCGATTTTAATGCCGGGGAGATTTTCTTCGTCTTGCAACTGCCGCACGAAGATGCGCCTGTCGTCTCTTGCGATTCTTGGGTCATTTGGATTGATGTTCTGCAAGGCTTTAAAATTTTCCGCGCGCGCGACCGCTATGCCTCCCGGCGCCATCATGCTGACCGACCATGTGGCGATTTCCTGCGCCGTGCCGGATTGGTTGGTGATTTCATTAGTGATGTAAAGAAAACCGCTTCCTTGCGATGCGGAAAGCGTCATTTGTTTTTCAAAACCTGCGGAATCGCGTTTTTGAGTGAGCACAAGGTCGCCGCTACTGTTGATTTTCCAGCTTTCAAGGGGATCATTGTCGAGGGCATAGGTCATTTCCCCTTCAGGCGCGACGCAAAGACGCTGGCCGCCCTGAAGCCGATAATCGGGATGGCCGGGGATGCCGCCTTCAAAAGGATTTTCCTTGAAGAAATTAGGGCCGTCCAAAGGGCCGAAGTGAAGGATTCTCAACCCTGTCTCCGGCGCGATGATGGCGGCGACGCTGCTGTTGCCGATTCTTAAGCAATTTTCTCGTCCCTGATAAATGCCAAGTTCAATACAACGCCTTTCATCCCGGCTAAGCTCTCGCTGGCATTCAAAAACATTTTCTTGAGCTACCGAATGAGAAATAAAACGCGCTTCCTCTAGCGGAGAAGGAGGCGCAAGGGGGTTGTCTTTAAAAATGTCCGGCATAAAACTTATTTCTTGTAAGAGCCCATAAGCGCAGTTTGGTCAATGACACAATCCTGCAGGGCTTGGTCGAGTTGCCGCCGCGTCGCGCCTGCTTTTAAATCCAGCCGCTTGTTGAGGGCGTATAGTTTGAACATGTAACGATGCGTGCCGCTCGGCGGCGCAGGGCCGTCATAACGCGCGTTGCCGAAATCGTTTTTCCCTGTTACTGCGTTGGCGGGCGTTTCACCTGCGGCGATTTTTTTCGTGTCCGGCGCGATGTTCCACACCAGCCAATGATTCCATGTTCCGACAGACGCGTCAGGATCGTCCACAATGAGAACAAGCGATTGAGCATCGGCAGATACGCCTTCAATGGTTAATTCCGGGCTTAAATTTTTGTCGCGGTAAGCGCACGTCTGCGGCAACGGCTGTCCGTCTGCAAAGGAGGGGGACGATAGTTTCATAGACGAGCCTTTCGTTGGAGAAACGTTCAAACAAGTCGCCAAAAAGACGAGAAGAAAAACCGCTTTCAACATTTTCAGAGTAGCGAATGAAAAAAGTTTTACATCGAAAAAAAACGACAAAATTGACATAAATTTTATATAAAAATTCGTAAAAAATGTTTTAAATGAGCTATTTATGCATAACTCGTTGACAGGGGAAAAATGGCGTCTATGATAAAACTTTCCTCACGAAATGAGATTAAAAGAAGGAAGGTGATTTTTGTGGTAGAAGTTCGATTAAAAAAAGGCGAGTCAGTGGACAAAGCGTTGCGGCGTTTGAAAAAGAAGCTGGATCGTGAAGGCACATTGCGTGACGCGCGCCAACGGCGTTCCTATGAGAAACCGAGCGCGAAGCGTCGTCGTAAAGCAAAAGAGCCTAAGCTGAACTACTGGGGCACGTTCTCTCTTTCTTAAATTAAGAAAATTTTTTGAATTAAGTAAAAGCCTCGGTTTTTTTGCCGCGTTGTATCAGGCAAAAATCGGGGCTTTTTTAAGCGGGCTGTAGCGAAGCTTGGTATCGCGCTTCGTTCGGGACGAAGAGATCCCGGGTTCAAATCCCGGCAGCCCGACCAGTTTTTTATCCCTGTATGAGGGATTGATAGTGGTTGATTAACCCGTTTGTGGAGCTGTCATGGGAAGCGACGGCGTCGGCGCCCTTGAGCTCGGGTAAGATGTTGTTGGCGAGTTGTTTGCCAAATTCCACGCCCCATTGGTCGTAAGAATTGATGCTCCAGATAGAGCCTTGGATAAAAATTTTGTGCTCATAAAAAGCAATGAGCGCGCCGAGGGTATAGGGGGTCAATTTCTTATAAAAAATGGAATTAGTGGGGCGATTGCCTTCAAACATTTTGTGCGGCGCGAGAGGCATGTCTTGCTGTCTTCCTGAACGCATGATTTCTTCTTTGGTTTCTTCAAACGTTTTGCCTTTCATCAACGCTTCGGGTTGGGCAAAGAAATTGGAGAGCAAGATGAGGTGATGATCTCCAAGCGGGTTATGCGTTTCCGCTGCGGCGAGGAAATCCGCCGGCACGAGTTTCGTTCCTTGGTGGAGGAGTTGGTAGAAGGAATGCTGGCAGTTCGTGCCCGTTTCGCCCCAGATGATGGGGCCTGTCGTGTAATCCACCGGCGAGCCGTCGCGGGTGATGCTTTTGCCGTTGCTTTCCATGTCGGCTTGTTGAAGGTAAGAAGGGAAGCGGTGGAGGTAGTGATCGTAAGGAAGGATGACGTGCGTGTCCGCGCCAAAAAAGTTGTTATACCAAATGCCGAGAAGGGCGAAGACGACGGGGATGTTTTTTTCGAGCGGCGCGGTGCGGAAATGTTCGTCCATGTCATGCGCGCCTTGGAGGAGTTGTTCAAAGTTATCCATGCCGATGGAGAGGGCGATGGACAGCCCGATGGCCGACCACAGGGAGTAACGCCCGCCGACCCAATCCCAGAAACGGAACATATTGCGCGTATCAATGCCGAACTTGGCGACGGCTTCCGTGTTGGTGGAAATGGCGACGAAGTGTTGCGCAATGGCGGGCACATAACCCGCTGTTTTCAGAAACCATGTTCTGGCGGTATGGGCGTTGGTGAGAGTTTCTTGAGTCGTGAAAGATTTGGAAGAAACGATGAACAGAGTCGTTTCTGGGCTGACTTGGCCGAGCGTTTCCGCCATTTGCGTGCCGTCCACGTTG
>JAZDII010000098.1:0-10620 GCA_043805085.1 bacterium | reverse complement strand
GTGTTTTGCCAAAATCAAATTTCACATTCGGCGGCGTTTCCGCGCCTGCCGTAGCCGCAAAATAAGGCTTCTCGCGGTATCCTAGAAAACCGGCAAAAAAGACGCTGGGAATTGTTTTGATGGTCGTGTTGTAGGTTTGCACAGCTTCATTGAAACGCCCGCGCTCGACGGCAATTCGATTCTCCGTTCCTTCAAGCTGCGCCTGCAAATCTCTGAAATTTTCGTTCGCTTTCAAATCCGGGTATCGCTCCACCACGACAAGCAACCGCGACAATGCCGATGAAAGCGCGCCCTGCGCTTTTTCAAATTCGGCAAATCTTGCGGCGTCCGTCGGCGCGTTTTGCGCATTGAGTTGAACGCGGCCAACCGACGCGCGCGCTTCGGTGACTTCCATCAGCGTGGATTTTTCAAAATTCGCCGCGCCGGAAACAGTATTCACCAAATTCGGAATCAAATCCGCACGCCTCTGATAAACATTCTGCACCTGCGCCCACTGCTTATCCACGCCTTGAGAAAGAGAAACCAGCCTGTTATAAATCCCCGCGCTCCACAGCAGCGCGACGATGACTGCCAAAACAATGACCGCTAAAATGCCTAAAACAATTTTCATAAGCTGAATCCTTTACTTTGCCCAAAACTACAGCCCAAGTTTTTTGATTCAAGATTTTTCTTTAAATTATTTATAATAAATATATTATAAAATATTATTCGAAAATTTTTGAAGAAACAAATTCTTGTTTTTTTCTCTATTTCGTTTTTAATAAAAGGTTACCCTAAAAGAAAGCTGCGCCTTGTTCATTTATCCTAAAAAATACGATGTGATTGTAGCGGGCGCGGGACACGCTGGCTGCGAAGCCGCTCTAGCTGCGGCACGGATGGGTTGTCAGACGCTTTTGTTGACCATGAACCTCGACACCATCGCCCAGATGAGCTGCAATCCAGCCATCGGCGGCTTGGCCAAAGGACACCTCGTGCGCGAGATTGACGCGCTGGGCGGTGAGATGGCTTTAAACACAGACGCCACAGGCATTCAGTTTCGGATGCTCAATACCAAAAAAGGCGCGAGCGTTCGTGCGCCACGCGCACAGGCGGATAAAAAGGCCTATCAATTTCGCATGAAAGCCGTTTGCGAACGCCAATCGAACCTCGATTTAAAGCAAGGCCTCATCGCATCGCTCGAAGTTAAAAACGACCAAGTCTGCGGCATTGTCACAACTATGGGCGTTCACTATCACGCCAAAGCCGTTGTCATCTGCACAGGAACATTTTTACAAGGCCTTCTCCATGTGGGACGTAAGAATGAAATTGGCGGACGCATGGGCGACGGCGTCAGCTCTTTTTCCGATGATTTGAGACGGCTTGGATTTGAAGTTGGACGGCTCAAAACCGGCACTCCGCCGCGTGTCAACGGCAAAACCATTGACTTCAACAAATGCGCCCTCCAAAGCGGCGATGATCCGCCCTCGCTTTTCAGCTACCTGAATGATACCCTGACCGGCGGACAACATGACATCTTCACGCTCAACCGATGGAAAGATGGAATGTTCCACGTGGAACAATTGCCTTGCTGGATCACTTACACAACGCCCGAAACAGCGGAGATTATTCGCAATAACCTAACCGACTCACCGCTTTATGCGGGCATCATCAAAGGTACAGGGCCACGTTATTGTCCTTCGATCGAGGATAAGGTGGTTCGTTTTGCCCATAAGGAGCGTCACCAGATTTTTCTCGAACCGGAGGGGCGGCACACGGAAGAGTATTACGTCAACGGCTGCGCCACGAGTTTGCCTATCGAGGTGCAGCATGCTTTTATTCACTCCATTCCCGGCCTTGAAAAAGCGGAAATCATGCGCACAGGCTATGCAGTGGAATATGATTTTTGCCCGCCAACGCAGCTTCAAGCGACGTTGGAGACGAAAAAAATTTCCGGCCTTTATTTCGCCGGCCAAATCAACGGCACGTCAGGTTATGAAGAAGCCGCGGCTCAAGGAATCATGGCGGGTATGAACGCTGTGCTGAAAATTCGCTCTCAACCGCCGCTTATTCTTGGACGACACGAAGCTTACATCGGCGTTTTGATTGATGATCTGATTACTAAAGGCGCGAACGAGCCGTATCGGATGTTCACGTCGCGGGCGGAATACAGGCTTCTCCTGCGCCAAGATAACGCGGATTTGCGGCTGACAGCGCACGGCGCGCGCGTTGGCCTTGCATCGCCGGAACGGAATCGCCGCTTGGAAAAGAAGCAAGAGGCTATTCTCCATTGGAGTCGTTTGTTAAAAACAAATAAATTAGAAGGAAAGCCACTGGCTCATCTTCTCAAAAAGCCGGACTTCTTCTGGAAAGATTTACCGGAAGATTTTCAAAAAGCGGAAGAGGATGTCCGAATTCAAATCGAAACGGATATCAAATACGCCGGTTATATTGACCGCGAGCTGGTGCATATTGAAAAAAATAAAAAGTTGGAAAACAGCCCAATTCCAAACTGGGTGGACTATGATCAAATCCAAGGTCTTAAAACCGAGGCGCGCTTGAAACTTAAGCAAATTCGCCCGTGCACCTTCGGCCAAGCAAGTCGCATCTCCGGCATCAATCCCACCGACATTGCCATTTTGGCTATTTGGATGAAGCGCGGAAAAGATCGTTAGGCGCTTATGCTCTGTAAAAAAACACGGGTTTCCCCTGTGTCATTCCCGCGAAAGCGGGAATCCAGTGTCTATTCCTCTGGATTCCCGATTCGCTTCGCTCTCGGGAATGACAATTTTAGCGGGAGCAGGTTGCGCGTGAAATTGGAGATAAACGAGGCCGCCGAGAAGATTCCAAAAGAGAATGACAAAAAAGCCGCCGAGAGAAAGCGCGACAGAGGCTTCTTGAGTCATGGAGGCGAAAGCAAGAAAATGCTTAAACGCTATCTCCCTGACCCCCAAGCTGTTAGGTGTTGATGGAATGAGCGTGACCAAGCCGACTAGGGGCAAAACGGCGGCAAGGTCCCAAAATTTCAAGTGCATGTCGAGGGCAAGAGAAACAAAGTAAAAGGCGAACATGAGAAAAAAATGCGCCATAGCGGAAAGCGAGAGACCTCCCCAGAAACACAAAGGATGGCGCAAGAAAAATCGGTAGGCCTGAACTGCTTCCCGTAAATTTTCCTGCCAAGGCAATTTTTTCTTAAAATGGCGAAGCACGCGCTGTCCTTTCCACAAGCCTAGCGCAATGGCACAAAGAATCAGACCGAACACGAAAAAATAAAAATAAACAGCGTAGCGCGTGACCGGCTCGCTGGTCAGCGCGCGATAGCGCACTAAAATCAGCACCGTAGAAATCAAAAACATGGCGACAAGACCTAAAATCCGCTCCATCACGACAGACATCACAACGGTGGGTTTGATGTGCGGAATTTCCCGCGTGGCATAAAAAATTTTCACCACATCGCCGCTCATCACGCCCGGAAGAAAAGTGTTGGCAAAAAGGCCGATCATCGTGAGTTGCGCCGTCCGCTCGAGACGCATCTTGGCGTGGCGAGCGACAAGGAGAATATGCCAGCGCAGGATAGAGAGCAGCGTCACTATGCCATAGACGCCCACGGCAGCCAGCCACCACCATCCGCACGAGCGAGCGACAAGAGCGGCGAAATCTTGCCAATTCAGCGTTTTGTAGAGATACCAAAACAACAAACTCATTAAAATGAGTCGCAGTAAAAAAGAGCCGTAACGCCGCACGAGGTTTTATTTTAAAGAAAGCAACCGAAGAGGCAAGCCTTGGGTCGTGGGTCAGTTTGAAACTTCAACCTTACGTCATGGCGAGCCGAGTGTAGCGAGGCGTGGCAATCTTGCCCCGACTTGTCGGGGTCAGCAAAGCGGGTGTAACAAAGATCGCCACGCTCCTGATAGTCGATCGCGATGACGGTAGACTCTGTTACGCGCTGTGAACAAAATAAAACCGCTGCCAAAAAATTCAAATTAAGACACTACCAAGACTTGACGAAGTCAACCGAACCTCTCATTTAATCCATTACATTTATGAACCCGGATAAAACAATCACAGAAACGTCGGAATTTAATTCGGAGGGCGAGGAGCCTGAAAAGCCGAGCACAACATTAACGGGAGTGGATTTTGATTTGGAAGGCGAGGAAGCTGTTGGGGACGAGCAGCCCAAGCCCGCTGCCACACACCCTATCCATGGAATAGTGCATGCGCGGATTCCTTCGTTTTCTCCAAAAAATGCCGCTGTTTCAGATACTGTGAAGCAGTTTCAAGAAATCTTGGCTCACTCACCTTCGGAAGAAACTATTTACCTTGAATTAAAAAATCTTTTTAAGGATGGCTCTCTTTCTTTTGTATTAGAAGGAACTCTCATCGCTCCTGATGATGAAACTTTTTCTCAAGCAGGCAAGCTGTTGAAGGGCCTTGTGGATCGGCACGGCGCCCAAGCTCTTTTTCACCCTAAAAAAGGGCTTAACTTTTCTTTTAATGTTGCGGAAAAACAACCTCCGCAGAAGCCTCGTCCTATTAGTTGTATTCAAAATCCTACCATCTACGGGGCTGGACATGTTGGTCTTAATACGGCCAGAGGTTCTGACGGACTGATAGAACCCTTATTATAATCAAAATACCTGCGGCATGCCTTCGATGAGGAAGCGGATGCGGGAAAGGAGGCCGGCTTGAGCGGCGGCTTTCATGAGGCGTTGGGGCGGTTCGTGAAGGGCTTCGTAGCTCATGCGATAGGTGCCCCAATGCATCGGCACAAGCGTTTTGGCGCGTAGTTCAATGAATGCCTGCAAGGCTTGCTCCGGCGAAATATGGTGCTCGCGGCGGGAGGGCGGTTGATAAGCGCCGATGGGCATGAGCGCGATTTCCGGCGCGAGTCTTTGGCCGATTTCTTTGAATCCTTCAAAATAAGCCGAGTCGCCGCAGTGATAGACCGTGCGTTTTTTGAGCCGAATCACATAGCCGCCATAGCCGCGCTTTCTGTCTAGAAGCACGCGCGCGCCCCAATGCTTGGCGGGGGTGAACGTCACGCGCGCGCCCGGCAGTTTAAGTTCATCCCACCATTCCATTTCGTGAACTTGTTTAAAGCCTAAATCCTCGACGAGACTTCCAACGCCGCGCGGGACGACGATCGGCTGTTGCGCGGCCACTTGGCGCAGACTGCCGCGGCTCAAGTGATCGAAGTGGGCGTGCGTGATGAGAACGAGGTCAATGTTCGGCAATTGCTCAGCGACAAGACCGGCGTGCTTCAAGCGTCGAACGACAAAGAGCCAATTGGCCCAGTTGGGATCAACGAGAATATTGAGCGAGGGCGATTGGATAAGAAACGAAGCGTGGCCGATCCATGTGACGCAAAGCTGATCCGCCGCGAGTTTAGGAAAAAGCGGCGGCGCCGGTTTTGTGCCGCCTTTAGCCTGAAAGAGAGAAGGGATGAGCACTTCCGTGATGAAGTGGCGACCTTTGTGCTTTGGCGATGGGAAGCGAAGAATCATTTTAGGGAAATTCTGGCATAGTTTGCAGCGTATAGCTAGATGAGATGAATGGAATCTAAGGCGTCTCTTCGCGCGGAGATGCGCGCGCGGTTGGAACTATTTTCGCATGAAGAGCGGATGAAAGCATCACTCCAAGCGTGCGCGCTGTTACAAACTTCACAGATATGGCAGCAGAGCCGGACGGTGATGCTTTATGCGGCGCAATCATGGGAACTGGACACGCGATTTTTTATCGAAGCGGCGTGGGCGGCAAGCAAAGGCGTGTGTTTGCCGAAGATGACGAACCAACCGCGCAAGATGGAGCCGCGTTTTTTGACGACGCTTCAGCATTTACAACCCGGCAGGCTCGGTATTTTGGAGCCTGACCCGACGTTTTGTCCTGTTATGGAATTGTCGCAGATGGATTTTATTCTTGTGCCCGGTTTGGCGTTCGACCGGCAAGGGCATCGGCTCGGACGCGGCGGTGGTTATTACGATGCGCTGCTTCAGCGACCGGACAGACGAGGCGCAGCTATCGGCGCGTTTTTCTCGTTTCAGGAAGTTCCTTCCATTCCTCATGAAGAACATGATGCTTTGCTGGACGGTGTGGTGACGGAGAAGGAGTTATTTTTGTCCAAGCTTTCTTTTTAAGACAAATGCTTTGCGGAATCGCTGCTTGTCAAGTTACGGTATTCCATTTCAGAATGAACGCGGCATGATTTTGGGGAGCGCATATTTCAGCAGCCTCGCCGCCGCTTTTTTCACGGCGATTTTTGTCGCCTTGGCAGGCATGATCATTTGGCAACGCGCCGCGCTGCGCGCTAAGCAAAGGGAGTTGGAAGCGACGCGCAGGTTGCTGGAAAAAGAGGGGTTCGAGACGACGTTCTTCCGCTTGCTGGAGCTGCAACACGAGCGCATTGAAGAGTTGGAGATTTATCAAAATGTCGGGCCGAACATTCGCGGGCGAAATTGTTTTAATTACATGTATTATAAAACTTTTGTGACCTTGCAGACTGGCACGGAAGAAATCTACGGCCATCACCCTCTTTTGAAGCAGGTTCAGCTTTATTACAGCCAGCTTTATCAGATTTTTGAGGACAATTTGTCCTATTATTTTAGGAACTTATTTCACATTCTGCGTTTTATTGATTCCAGCAAAATTGAGCCGAAGCAAAATTATACCGGCCTGTTGCGCGCGCAGTTGTGCTCGGCAGAGTTGCTGTTGCTATTCTACCACGCTTTGAGCACGCATGATGCCGACGGGTTGAAGCCTTTGATTGAAAAATACGGGCTTTTAATGCATCTGCCTGCGGGCGCTCTGCTGAACGAGAAGCACAAAGGTCTTTATTTGCCAAAGGCTTTTGAGGTTTAATATAAAAACGCCCTGTTATAGTGAAATAACTTTGTAATTTGACATTTAACAATGGATTCCCTGTTTCCCGCAGGGAGGTTGCTTCGCCCCCGCTGCCCTCGCTCGCAATGACGATGTGTGTAAATGTTAAGTTATTTCACTATACTTGACCGAAAGCCGTTATCTCACATGAACACGGCATGAGCACAATACCTGAACCTAATGCAGACCACCAAATCAAGCTGCCGACGAGTCTTTATGACGAACTAGGTTCGCCATCGCCGTCCTCCGTCGGGAAAACCGGTTCCACTCTGCCTTCAGCCGAGGAAATTTTTAGCGGCTATATTGAGAGAACGGCAAACCCTGCCCCTCAACAAGACCGAGCTGCTTAAGCTTAGCGGAAATCATAATGCAAAACGCGCTTCCTTGACGCCAAGGGAGTTTGTTCACATAGATAGCTTATGTCTGATCAACCTAAAAAATCGCGGAAACCGTCTCTTCCAGAGGAATGTAGAACCGTCTGCGAGCTTTACTTAGAATTTCTCCGTAATGAGAAGAAAGGCAAAAAATCGCCGCCACCTTCTCTTCCGGATGACTGTCGAGATGTTTGCGAGGAATTTGCGCAAACTGTCCTTGATGAGGAAGACAACATTGTTCCTGCTGGTCAAACCGAAGGCGCAGAAGTTAAACCTTCGCTCAAGGGTGTGGATGTGACGGGCTTATTCACAGCTTTTGAAGAAGAAAGTCCTGAGGGCCCTTCCCGGTGATTAAGCTGGTAACGGGAACCGCGAGGTGAGGTGGCGGACTTGTTGACGAATTTCAGCCAGTTTTTCGGGTTCCTTGCGATGAGAGATGGCTTGGTGAATCCAGTTGGCGATGTCAAACATCTCATCTTCTTTCATGCCGCGCGTGGTCACTGCGGGCGTTCCTAATCTGATGCCGCCAGCTTGGAAGGGCGGTTGCTTGTCAAAGGGAATCGCGTTTTTGTTGACCGTAACGCCTGCTTGATCCAATGCTTCCTGCGCTTCTTTGCCGGTGACGTCGTTGGGTTGCAAATCCACGAGGAGCAAATGATTTTCCGTCGCGCCGGAAACGATGCGGTAGCCGTTTTTCTTCATGCCCTCGCAAAGGGCTTTGGCGTTGCGAATGACTTGTTCTTGATATTGTTTAAATTCCGGTTGAAGCGCTTCTTGTAGACAAACAGCTTTGGCGGCGATGACGTGCATGAGCGGGCCGCCTTGGACGCCGGGGAAAACGTTGGAGTCAATTTCTTTGGCGAATTTTGCCCTGCACATGATGATGCCGCCGCGCGGGCCGCGCAGGGTTTTGTGCGTTGTCGTGGTTACAAAATCCGCGTAAGGAATGGGCGAGGGATGCAAGCCTGCGGCGACGAGTCCGGCGATGTGGGCGATGTCCACAAAAAGGTGAGCACCGACGCTGTCGGCGATTTTGCCCATGCGCTCAAAATCAATGATGCGCGGGTAAGCGGATGCGCCGGCGGTGATCATGCGCGGTTTGAACTCTTCCGCTGATTTAGCGAGATCATCGTAATTGATGGTTTCGGTTTCTTTGCTGACGCCGTAGTGTTTGACTTCAAAGAAGCGGCCTGAAAAATTCATGCGATGGCCGTGTGTGAGATGGCCGCCGTGGGCGAGGTCCATTGTCAGGATGCGATCGCCCGGTTTTAACACGGAGAAATAGACCGCCATGTTGGCTTGCGAACCGGAATGGGGCTGGACGTTGGCGTGTTCCGCGCTGAAAAGTTGTTTGGCGCGTTCGATGGCCAGCCGTTCGATCACGTCCACAAATTCGCAGCCGCCGTACCAGCGTTTGCCCGGATAGCCCTCGGCGTATTTGTTGGTGAGGCAAGAGCCTTGGGCTTCCATGACGGCGCGGCTGGTGAAATTTTCCGAGGCGATGAGTTCGATATTTTCGCTTTGGCGCACGCGTTCGTTTTCAATGGTTTCAAAAATTTGCGAATCTTTTGCCAGGCCATTAGCTTCCCATTTGACCCTTAAACAATTGATTTTGCGCACGCGCTGTTCGTGCCGTCCGCCTTCAAATTTGGTGTTGAGCCAAGTTTTGACGATTTCCCGCGCTTGCTTGGGTTTGACCTCATTGGCGGAGAGGCAGAGAACGTTGGCGTTATTGTGCAAGCGGGAAAGGCGGGCGGTTTCGACGTTGTGGACAAGCGCGGCGCGGATGTTGGGGAATTTGTTGGCGGCCATGCTCATGCCGACGCCGCTTTTGCAAATGAGAATGCCGAGATCGGCGCGGCCTTCTAAAACCTCGCGCGAGACGGCTTCCGCGAAATCAGGATAATCCACGGATTGCTCCGAAAATGAGCCGAAGTCTTTGACGCTGTAGTTCTGGTCTTTAAGAAAATTCACCAAGTTTGCTTTTAATTCGAAACCGCCGTGGTCGCCTCCTATGGCCAAGCGCGCGCCGTTGGCCGAATGCGGGTTTTTTTCGTGTTGGAGGATAAAGTCAAGCAAGGCGGGCAAGGCTTGGCGGATTTGGTCGCGGCAACGGATGTAACTTTCGCGGGAAAGGCCGATGGGGTCTTGCACATCGCGCTCGGAAAAGCGGACGTCCTTTTGGAACTGGCGCAAGAGAAAAACTTTATCCGTCGCAAAAGGATAATTCATGAGCAAGGTGTCGAGGTGGCCGCTCGTCATCACAATGATATAATCCGACTTGTCCACCAGATCGCGGGTGACGGATTTGCTGCGGAAGCCGCTAATGTCTAAACCGATTTCTTTCATCACGGCGATGGCATACTCACTGGGAGCTTGCCCTTGCATGGCGCAAACGCCGGAGGAGGACGCTTCCATATCTTTCCGCTCTTTGACGAGATCGCGGAAAAGGCCCTCCGCCATGGGACTGCGACAAACATTGCCGGTGCAAATGAATAAAATACGCTTCATCTTTAGAAAGCACACTGTAACATTTAGGTGAGCGTGGTCAAGGGTTCGCGCGGCATGACGGAGGAAAAAAATGGGGATATGCCCTATTCTTCGACAAGGGCAAAGCGCGGCTCCTTTGTCAAGAACCCAAGCTAAAAAAAGTTTTCGATTTTTTCTTTTTCTGCTTGTTACTTTTTTCTTCTCGCCTCAAGAATGAATCCTTTCCATATGAATCAACGCGCCGTTCATAAGACTCCTTCTGAAGTTTGGAAAGATATTTCCGGCGAGCTGCAAAAAGTCATTTCCCCCGATGCTTTCCGCCGTTGGTTCGCCGCGTTGAAACCTTTGTCCTTTGATTCCGGCAAGCTGGCACTTGGCGTGGAGAATGTGATTTATCAATACTGGATTGAAGAAAATTATCTTTCCCAGTTGTGCGACGCGGCGGCGATGATTTGCGGCAAGCCTGTTTCCATTTCTTTTGAGTGCGTCGCTCCCGCGTCAGCGACGGTCGAAGAGGCAAGTTCTTCCCCTTCCAAAGAAGAATTTTCCCCCAAAGCGGCTGATCTTATCTCGCGTTACACGTTTGAGAATTTTGTCGTCGGCGCGAACAGCCAGTTTGCCCATGCGGCGGCGGTGGCGGTGGCGGAAGCTCCGGCGCGGACGTATAATCCGCTTTTTATTCACGGGGCGGTCGGATTGGGCAAGACCCATTTGCTTCATGCCATCGGCAACCGCGTGTTGAGCAAAAAAAAGAATGCGCGCGTGGTGTATGTCACCTCGGAGCAGTTCACGAATGAATTTATTTCCGCGATCCAACACGGCGAGTTGGCGAAGTTTCGCAAACGGTTTCGTCAGGCGGAGGCTCTTTTCATTGACGACATTCAGTTTTTTGCCGGAAGAGAGC
>JAZDII010000097.1:0-2823 GCA_043805085.1 bacterium | reverse complement strand
CGGAATCCATGCCGGCAGACACTAAAAGCCGTGCCCAATCATTGCGCGCCGTGAATTCCGCGTCCAAAACCCGCCGCCGCGCGTCTTGAAACGTTTGCAACGCGCCTAACACATCCAAATTACTCGACACGCCGCGCCCATAATCTTTTTTCTGCGCCTCTAAATTTTCTTCCGCGATTTTTGCCAACTCCTGCAAGCGCACAAACTCCGCGCCGGACGCAATAAAATCATTATACGCCGTGCGAACATCCTTTTCCGCCGAACGCTGCGCCTCGGAAAGACTGAACTCCGCGCTCCGCGCCAACGCTTGACTCTCTTTCACCTTCGCTTCAATCAAGCCGCCCTCAAAAATCGGCAAATCCACCGTCAACGCAATATTCCAATCCCCCCCACTTTTAGGATCATTATAAGGAAAATAATTACCCTCCGCATTAACGGTCGGCCAATGATCCGCCTTATAAGCGAACAACTGGCTTTTAGCGGAACGCAGTTTTTGAATCTGCGCCAAAACATCAGGCCGCTCGCCAGTGTGAACCAGATAATGCTCAATTTTTGTCGCCGACGGAAAAGAAGATTTTTCTTCCAAATGAATTTTTTCCGCAGGAACGCCCATCAAAAACGCCATTAACTCCCGCGAAGCCGACAGCAATTTCTGCGTCTGTTCGATGGTGACTTGAGCGTCCGCCAAATCCGTGCGCGCGAGCAATGCCTCGCTCGTGCGCGAACGCCCTATCTTCACGCGCCGCTCCAGCTCTTGCACGCGCTCCTGCAAGGCCTGCTTTAAATTGCCCAGCACAATCAAATCGCCTTCATAAGAAAGGATTTGATAAAAAGCGTCCGCCACATCGAGATAAAGCAACTGCCGCGCGCGCTGGAGAGAAAACCGACTCGCCTCCTTTTCAGCAGAGGCAGCGCGGGCGGCGGCAAACTCTCGAAACCCGTGAAAAATCGGCTGCTTCACATTGATACTGCTTGTAAAACTGTCGTGCTCGTCAAAAAGACCTTTGCCCGGAGAAAAACCGACTCCTCTCTTATCAAAAAAATTCTCCGTTCCTTTCAAATGAACTTTGGGAAGCAACCCGCTAACCGCCTGCCAATAACGTGCCTCGGCGGCTTTCACTTCTTCCCCGCGTATGCCCAGCGTCTCGCTGCGGCGGCTCGCCCATTCAAAGCAATTCCGAAGACTGAAGGAAGCAGGCAAAGCGGCTGCGTCGGCGCAAAAAGCTTGCGCTGACATCAACGCAAGCCAACCAACGCAAACAATAAAAAAGAAACTACGCTTTTTCATGGACGAGAACTTTACGAGAGGCCACCGGCGCGGAAACGCCGCTTAAAAAAATTTCTACGATATCTTCCGCTCTCAAACGAGCGGGCAGCGCAGCCGGATCAAGATTATGCAACAAAACATAAAAAAGAAGCTGGCCGTGAAAAGCGGCTGTCAACGCCCTTGCATCAAATTCCTTTTTGAAAAAACCTTCCTTGATGCCGCGACGGAAAAAGGCGCAAAAGTAATCCATATTCTGCCGTCCCATCTTTTGCAAAGGCAAATGAGGCGGCCTTTCGCCCTGCGGCGCAAGGGAAGCCTGCAGGGTAATGCGGAAAAGCGCGTTCTGTTCGCCTGAAAACATCAAAACCGAACGGACAAAAGCCGTAAGCCGCTCCCGCCATCCCCCATTCTTTTCGAGGGCTTCTTGCGCCAAACTCAACCTCTCATCAAAACCGTAAGCCAAAACGGCGTGATAAAGCCCCTCTTTGTTTTTAAAATAATAATAAAGCGCGGGCTTCGCCAAACCCGCCAGCGCGACGATCTCATCCACCGACGCGGCGATGTAGCCCTTTTCCGCAAAAACACGAATGCCCGCTTGCAACAAACGCTCGCGCGGTGAAAGTCCCTTCTTTTTCATAAAAAGATAAACTGCGGAAAAAATAAAACGCCGTCAATAAAAAACCTACCTACCGGTAGGTAGACAATAACGAAAAAACGACTTAAAACCCCATCCCGGGCGGAAGCCCCATACCGCCGGTCAGGCTGCCCATCTCGCGCTGCATCTCTTCCTTGGCCTTAGAGGAAGCTTCCCGAACGGCGGTAACAATGAGGTCTTGCAACATCTCCACATCCGCCTCTTTCAATAACTCCGGCGATATTTTGACAGACTTTAGCTCGCCGTCGCCGCTACACACAGCTTTCACCGCGCCGCCACCCGCGGAACCTTCATACAAACGGGTCGCCAGCTCGGCTTGAACGCGCTGCAAATCGCCCTGCATCTTCTGGGCCTGTTTCATTAATTTGGCAATATTCATGGGAAAGCGCACTGTAACGGATTGTCGGAAGATTTCAACCCGTCAACTTCAAGGAATTTTATAAAACATAGTCTGATAATCTTCGTGTAAAAGCGTGATCGTCTCGCCGGAAGCAAATTTCCAACCCTGCAACCACCCTTTCTCCGTCATCCCAAGAGGGGGCAATTCAAGCAGACTTTTCTTTGACTTACGCAGAGTCCTGTCTTTATAAAAAACTCTGATTTTAAGATATTTATTGGATGTATTGTTAAATTGCACGACATAGCCCTGCCCCATCACGCTCTCGCGGAGCGTGATTTGGACGGGCATCCTCGGTTTTTTACTCTCCGGACGCCCGCACGCCAAAAAAACAACTGCTAACGCTAAACCAGCAAAAACAAACCTACAACCCCGCATCGTGCAAACCTTGCTCGAAGAGTTGCGCTTCGTCCTCGCGCTGGATGGCCCAACCCGTATCCGTCGGCCTCAACGCTTTCATGTCCCGCAAATACTGCGGCACTTGAACGATGAGCGCCGGATTGC
>JAZDII010000096.1:0-34079 GCA_043805085.1 bacterium | reverse complement strand
TCCTGCGCCAATATGACAACGCGCGCCGATGACGCTGCCCGCTTCAACGACGACGTGCGACCCGATGTAAGCGTCTTTTCCAACGCGAACATCCGCCGCAATGACCGCCGTTGGATGAACCGTTTTAGGCCATGAAACTGGCGGAGGCGCAAAAAGCGCGGTAACGACGGAAAACGCGCGAGAAGGGTCTTTGACGCGGATTTGCGTAAAAGAAAAATTTTCCTTCACGTCCGCGCCAACTAAAACAACGCCGGCGGCGGTTTCCTTGGCGGCTTTGATGTATTTAGAGTTGCCTAAAAAAGAAAGTTGATCACTTGCGGCATTCTCAAGATCATTAACGCCTGTGATGATTTTTTCGCCATCGCCAACAACCCGCCCATCGAGCCGCGCGGCAATTTCTCTGACGCGATACTGCGCCATTGCCTACTTCTTGGCGGGGGCAGCGGGGGCGCCTTTGCCCTGTCCTTTGTTTAATTCGGTAATAATTTCCTGCGAAAGGTCAGAAACGCGGGAATAAAGAACCGGGCTAGGAAACTCGCCTTTCACAAAAACAAGATCGTAATTCTGCGCTTTGGAAATGTTGGTCACCACTTTTTCCACTTCATCCAAAATGCCCTGGGAAGAACGATTGCGCTGTTCTTGCATTAACTTCGACGCGGTTTGCATAAAGTTCATGTTTTCGCGTTCGCGGATTTGGGCGTCTTTGACCTTCTCCTGCAAAGCATCCATTTTCTCTTTTTTCTTGGCTTCGCTTAAACTGGCGTCTTTAGCTTCGTCTTGAAGAGCGCGAATTTGATCCACTAACTTGGAATAAGCTTCTTGCCTATCTTTCAAATCTTTTTGATAACCAACGGCAACTTCCTTCAACCGAGCTTCGGCTTCTTGAGTTTTATAATATTCCTTGAGCACGCGGGTCATATCCACCACGGACACCTTCAAGGGCACTTGCGCAGACGCAACAGCGACAAAAGAAGAGAGAATTAATGCTAAAACAGATTTTTTCATATTCATAAGAAAGAACACCTTACTAAAATTGATAGCCCACGTCAAAGTGGAATTTAATCGTAGCATCGTTATACGGTTGGTAGACAATGGGGAAACCTAAATCCAACTTCAGCGGCCCGATGGGCAAATCCAATCTCAATCCAAAACCCGTTCCCGCCTCGTAATCCGCCAAGCTATAATCCAATACACCGGAATTGTTAAAACCAGCATCCAAGAAAACGGCTCCGCGCACGCGGCTCATAATCGGATAAGTCAATTCCAAATTACCGTAACCCATTGTGCGTCCGCCAATTGGCTCATTCGTGTTATCCCGAGGGCCGATAGCGCGATAACTAAACCCGCGAACGGAACGAGAACCGCCGACGAAGTAACGATCAAAAATCGGCACGCGCTCACCGCCGCTATGAGTGCCTTCAATGCCAGTCACGCCATTGATAGCAAAAATCAAATCATACGGTAAAAGGAAATACTTCTGCGCTTCCGCTCCAAGCTTCCAGATTTTTGTCTGGCCAAGCAACGGCCCGCCTGCGGCTTCAGCCGTGAATTCTATTTTTTCACCATGACGAGAAAGAAAAACGCTGTCGCGCGTGTCATACGTCAACGAACCCAGCACCGAGCTTTTACTGCGACCGCCTTCTTCTTCTTTGATGAGCGTCGAAGCGGTTGAATCTACATTGAAAATTTCGATGTTTTCGAGCTGATATTTCAATCCAATCGTCCAAAATTGATTAAGCGCGCGCGAAAGGCGAATCGCTCCGCCGTAACGCCGTTGGTCGTACACATCGCTCAAATAATTGGATTCGTTGAAGAATAAATCGCCTCCTAATGCAAGTTTTTGATTCAAAAACCAAGGCTCGGTCAAACTGACAACGAAATCTTTGCGCTTTAAGCCGTATTGAACGCGCGTGCGAAATTTTTGCCCTGCACCCGTGAAAGTGGGAAAATTCATGATGTCGAAATTGCCTTGTTGAAGCTCAACAAACCCCAACACGCTGTCCACAGTGCTAAACCCGACGCCGAAAGTGACAGACCCCGTTCGCTTTTCTTCAACCGTCACAACCATGTTTTTGCGTGAAGGAACGGAGGTGTCTCGGTCAGTGACGTCCACTTTGGAAAAATAACCCAAATTCTCCAGCCTCCTTTTGCTCGCTTCCGCGCGGATGGTGTCATACACATCGCCCGGAATGAGCGCCAATTCGCGGCGAATCACCTTGTCTTTAGTGCGGTTATTGCCTTGAATGACAATTTTTTCCAAGAAAAATTGAGCGCTTTCTTTGATTTGATAAACCAAATCCATTTTCCCGCTTTCAATGTTAGGTTGTCGCTCCGGCCCAACCTCGGTCTCAATGTATCCTTTTTCACCGTAAAGATCGCGGATGGCCTTGATGTCGGCCTCTAATCCTTGCGGCGAGTAGACTTTGCCCTCCAGCATTTTCATGCGCTTGCGGATTTGATCTTCTGTAAAAAGCGTGTTGCCTTTGAAGGAAAGCTTGCCCACTTGGTAAGGAATGCCTTCAAAAACGGTGATTTTGATGCGCAAAGAGTCTTCGCCGTATTTTTCGTAGGCGACGTTCTTCACAGACATGTCAATGTAACCGTGCTCAAAATAAAAATCGCGCAGCTTGATTAAGTCTTCTTTGAACTGCTCGTCCTTGAACTTTCCTGATTTGTTGATGAAGTAGAGCCAGTTTTCCACGCGCGTCTTCATCACTTTCCGCAGTTGCTTTTGAGTAAAAGCCTTCGCGTTCACAAACACAATGTCGCGGATAATTTGCTTCGGCCCTTCGGTGATAGTGTAAGTCACCTTGGAATGACCGGCTTTTTCGTCCACGTCTATTTTATATTCCACCTTCGCGTCTTTGAATCCTTTGTCTTGGTAATAATCGCGGATGGTTTGAGCGTCAGCGGAGGCTTTTTGTTCATTGAGCGTTTCCCCAACTTTGCCGGAAATTTTTTTCTTAATCGCTTTGTCGCTGATGTGTTTCGCGCCTTTGATGATCACTTCTTTCACCGTCTGTTTAGGCTGAACAATCACGACGACCTTAACGCCGTCGCCCATCGGCTCGTCATAAATGCGCAAGTTGGTGAAAAAGCCCGTGGCATAGAGGCTGCGTATATCCTCTTCTACCGCTGTCGCGGAATAAGGCTGCCCCACTGTCGTCCGCATGTTGGAAAGGATCACTTCCCGCGCGACGGAACGAGGGCCGATGTATTCAATAACGATTTCTTTGACGATCGAACCGCGTTGCGAATCCTCACTGGAAGAAGAAGGCGGTTTAATCAGCGTCTTCTCGCTTTTTGTGGAAACCAAAGCAGGCGGCGTTTCGTTTTGTTGAGCCGTTTCGGAAGCGGCCGGTTGGCTGGATTCCTTTTGAGCTTCGGTCTTTTCTTGAGACCAACCAAGCGACACGGCCAAACAAAACATCGCTGCCATCAGCAACGCGCCAGCGCTCTTTTTCTTCAACTCAAAGTTAAGAGATAGGGCCATGATTTTGAAGAGAGGAACCATGCGACGTTCTTGCGCGGAGGTCAAGGCTTTTACTTATTCTGCCTTTGTTTTTGATTTTGAGTTTCTTGCCGAAGTTTTTTTACTCTTCTTAGTAAGAATTTCTTCCGCAGCTTCCGATGCAGTCGGAGCCGCCAAAACAATTTTTAATTTAGTTTGCACCCCATGCCCAAGCTGCACATTTAAAAGATGCTCGCCGAGGTTTTTCAACGGCTGCGGCAACGCCAATTTCTTCTTGTCCAGTTGATGCCCCATTTCTTCTAAGCGCGCGATGACATCTTGAGCTGTGACGGAACCGAACACCTTCGACGGCTCGGCTTCGTTGGAAGCTGTTTTCATTTGGAACGTGAGCGTTAATTTGCCGAGCTTAGAGGCCAATGCTTCAGCCTCGTTCAGTTCCTGCGCTTCGCGTTCCGCGCGTTTCTTTTTCAACTCCTCCACTTGGCGTTTGGACGCGGATGTGGCCAGCACGGCCAAGCCGCGCGGCAAAAGATAATTGCGCGCATAGCCGGGCTTCACGCGGACAATGTCCGCCTCCGCGCCGAGTTCAAGAACGGGTTGCTTAAGTATGACTTCCATTGGCATAAATTTATATCCTGTGTGAGTTAAAAAATTGATTAAAACGGAATGTCGTCGTCCGACGGCGCATCCTCTTGAGGCGCGGCAGGAGCCGATTGATCCGCCGGTTTGCTACCGCCGGTTGATGGCCGTCCTTCCGAACTCTTGCCTCTTCCTAAAAATTGCACACGCTCGGCGCGCACGCGCAAGCGGCTTTTCTTGCCGCCTTCCGGCGTCTCCCATTGATCAAGCTGCAAACGGCCTTCCACAAAAACAGGCGAACCTTTAGTGAGATATTCCTTGCACGTTTCCGCTTGGCGATCCCACACCACAACGTCCACGTAGCAAACTTCGTCCTTGCTCGCCCCATCCGCCGTGCGAAAGCTTGTGTTGATGGCCAAGCCGAGGTCGCCCACAGCCGTGCCTTTAGGCGTATGACGCACCTCCGGATCGCGCGTCAAATTGCCGATGAGAAAAACTTTATTGAACGAGGCCATGACGGAGAGAGTCCTTTATTTCAGCAAAAAATCAAGCCGCGACTTTTTCGGCCTTTTCCTTCTTTTTGCTGATCGGTTGAGAACAAAGATAAAATTGACGATAAACTTTGTCATTCAGTTTTAATTTTTGCCGCAACGCCTCAAGCTTGACGGGGGGAAGTTGAAAACTCACGCCTAAATAATAACCGGAATCCAAACGGCCCGCCACATTTTCAAATCGGTGACGATCCATCTTTTGGGAACTCTTCACCGAGCCGCCCAGAGCCTGAATTTCGCTCTCGATCATGTCGCTTGCTTCCATCACGCCCTCATCCTTGCCTTGGATGTCTAAAATAAAAAGAGCTTCGTATTGATTCATGCTTTTTTGTTGCCGAACGTCATAGCTGCTTCCAAACCGTGCGCCCAGTATTCCTTTATGACTTGAATTGCCTTTTCTTTCACTTCTTTCAAAACGGATTGTTCCTCTTTCGAAAAACGACCCAAAACATATTCTGCCAGCCCCGATTTTGTCGGGGCTAAATCTTCCGCCGTTCCTTCCGGCCTGCCTACGCCTACGCGAAGCCGAGGGTATTCCCTCGTTCCCGCGCAAGCTTCAATGGATTCCAATCCATTATGCCCGCCTGAACTCCCCTGCCCCCGCAGCCTGATCTGCCCCACGGGCAACGCCGCGTCATCCACCACCACCAACCACTCCGCGCCCGGATTCCACTTCAGCGCGCCCCGAACCGCCTCGCCGGAAAGGTTCATGAACGTTTGCGGCTTCAGCAGCATTTCTCCGCCGCTTAATTCCGCCTCCAACGCATCGGCAAAGCGACACGCTTTCCACTTAACCCCCTCCGCCTTCGCCCAAGCGTCCAACACCTCAAAACCGATATTATGCCGCGTCCCCTCATACTTCTTCCCCTGATTGCCCAAACCGAAGACAATTCGAAGCGACATGAAAAAATTTAGAGCTTATCCCTAAGCTTTTTTAGCCTTCTCTGCCTTAGGCTTTTCCTTCCCCTTCTCTTGATCCTTGCCCTTTTCCTCTTCCTTGCCTTCTTCCGTCTTCTTCTCCTTAATCACTTCAGGCTCCGGTTGAGCTTCTCCAGCCGCAGCCGGCGCAACCTCTTCCACAACCTTCGGCTCATGCACGATGAAAACAGACAAATCCTTTGCGTTCAAAGCCGTCACGCCCTGAGGCAACACGATGTCCCTCACATGGATCGTTTGTTTTAACTGCAATTGGGAAATATCCACTTCAATATGATCCGGCAAATCCTTGGGCAAGCATTCCAACTTCAACGTGCGCAACACATGATCCAAAATACCGCCTTCCGTGCGAACGCCAATCGGCTCGCCGAGGGCGATGACAGGAACTTCCACATGAAACTTCTTCTGCTCGTCAATCTCCTGAAAATCCACATGCAAAATGAAATCTTTCAAACAATGATGCTGCACGTCTTGGATAAGAGCCAAACGCTTCTTCGCGTCTTCCTTAATTTCCAAATCCACCAAAATATTTTCCGACGTGGACGAATGAAAAACATTAGAAAGGTCTTTTTTGTCCACCGCCAAAGGTTGTGATTTACCGCCGCCGTATAAAACCGCCGGAACGAAACCCGTCCGCCGCGTTTGTTTGACAGCCTTCCGCCCCGTCTCTGAACGTCGCGCCGCTTTTAATAAAACTCTATTAGCCATATCCTATCTTCCTTGTGTCGAGAAAACCGTATATCAAGCAGGAATTTCGGTCGATGGTCAAACGTTTTTTCGAAAGTTTGAAAAAAGATTTTTTGAAAACTGTTGTCTTGGATATTATCTTCTCCCTTAAAAAACCATATTACCTTTTTGGGTTTCCAGCTGAACAAGTTCTTAAATTAGAAATCTTTTGTAAAACATTTTGATCACAAACAATATAGGATAATTTTTGCAAAAATTCGTTGATATGTTGAGCTTGGACAATGAAAATAGTTCGAAGAATATCAAACTGCAAAGCTGAAGTAGGATTAAAATCTCCTCTACTCATATGCGGTGAACATCTGCAAACTCCAAAGCTTTGACTACCATGGTAATTAACAGCAACAAACTTTTCTTCATGCAAATCTAATGCATCAGGCGGAAGAGTTCCTTTCTGAAGACAAACCTTATCTACGCCAAACTCCACCTTCCATAATTGAGCTGTTGTTATGACAATGGGAACGAATAAGGAAAAACTCGATTGCATTGTCCAATAATTCACCTGCTCTCGAGCTAATCCATTTTGTCCTCGTATGACTTGCATCAACGCCTGTTCGATTGCATCGCTGCCCTTGGGTGCAGTGCTATCTCCATTTTTATTGTCGCAACGAGCTTCCTGATAATAAGAAAAAACTGGCCAATCTCTTGCATTAACTTCGATTATTTGATGGCCGTATTGCCTCATGGACATTTGCTGCAAATTGAAAGCTTCAAAATAAAATTGATGCGGAGATTGACCACGAAAAGATGAATCCTCTCCCCAAAAAAGCCATCTCCGCAACTTGGCATAGTAACGCTTAACTTCGCAGCAGATTTTGATGCCGGGCTGTTCTTTATGACAAAGAATAAAGTCTATTCTAGTTTGAGAACCATCAGTAGATTCGACTGGATATTCGTTAGCTTCAAACACCCAAGGAAAATTTACTGACTGGCTCTGAGACCCAAGTTTTATCTGTGCTCTTACCCGTTGCTGCAACAAAAAACCGTGTTGATTAAGAGCGCTTGCTGCAATTTCTTTCTCATCAATCTCTGTTTTTTTTGAAGCCATTGCATTAAGACTTTAAAGCTTACCTGTAGAAAACGAAAGAATACTAAACCCCTCCGGTTCAAAATTCTCAAACTCCACATTCCCCTCGCTCATCGTAAAATCCAACACATGCCCGCCGTGTTGTTGGTCGTCGGAGAGGAAATGGAAATGGCACCCCGGAATGGTTTCGCCTTTTGTGTCGGGCGAACGAAAGCCGATGAGAACGCCAGAGATGTCGCTCAATTCAAAAACTGTCTGATGTTTCACTGCTTCGGCTAAGCTGGGATAAGGTTTTTGCTGCGCGGGAACGCTGCGGACTTTGATTTGCGCGAAGTGCCCTTTGACGCGCACGGCGCAAAATGTGTTTTGATCAGGAACGGTTTGGTTAATCCACTCTTTTAAATCCTTCAAACCCATTTCTTTTTTCAAAGGCTCGCTTTTTTGCGCTTTGAAAAACGCAACTTCCGCGAAAGGAACTTGCAAGGAGGGCGTCGGCTGGAGAACGCGCCCGTC
Organism: bacterium; assembly: GCA_043805085.1. GTDB lineage: Bacteria > Verrucomicrobiota > Verrucomicrobiia > Methylacidiphilales > Verrucolacustridaceae > JAZDII01. The sequence goes on along the minus strand of JAZDII010000096.1, from coordinate 26,257 downwards.
CGCTTTGACCTGATAGATTTTTCCTTCCGACACAATCATCTCGCCATCCAATCCCTCGAACGTTCCCAACCCAAAATCTCCGTGTTCCAAAAGTTTTTGGCAAGAAATACGGCCATTGTAATCTCCCGCCGCAAGGGCGTGAAACGTGGAAATCTGCGTGATGCCGTCTTGGGAAAACGAAACGGCAGAAAATGCCGCCAGTAAGAAGAACAGCGTTAAAAGAAAAAGTCGCCTAGTCATGGCTCCCTCTTAGCTGAAGCGCCTATTAAACGCCAAAGAATTTACTACGCCCACAACGTAACACATTTGCCTTGCTGACTCTTTTCATGTAAAAGAAAGTTCTCTATGTATCCTCATCGTTCCGAAAAGACAACAAGACGCACCGGCCACCGCGCATTGTGGCGCGCGACGGGCGTTCATGGCGCAGACTTGCGCGAAGGCAAGCCGGTCATCGCCATTGTGAACTCGTTCACCGAATTTGTGCCCGGCCATGTGCACCTGAAAAACGTCGGCGACATCGTTGCGGAAGAAGTCCGGAAAAACGGCGGCATTCCGCGCGAATTCAACACCATCGCCATTGACGACGGCATCGCCATGGGACACGACGGAATGCTTTACAGCTTGCCGTCGCGCGATTTGGTTGCCGATTCAGTGGAATATATGGTCAACGCCCACGGCGCGGACGCGATGGTGTGCATCACGGCGTGCGATAAAATCATCCCCGGCATGTTGATGGCGGCGGCGCGACTGAACATTCCTTCTATTTTCGTCTCCGGCGGCCCGATGGAAGCGGGAAAGGTCACGATAAAAGGCAAGACCGAAGCTGTGGATTTGATTCAAGCGATGGTTGCCGAGGCTGATCCTAATATGTCGGAAGAAGACAAGCTTCAGTATGAACGCTCCGCTTGCCCCACTTGCGGTTCGTGCTCCGGCATGTTCACGGCGAATTCCATGAATTGCCTGATGGAAGCTCTTGGCATGGCGTTGCCGGGCAACGGCACGCTCTTGGCCACGCATGCGCTGCGCAAGGAATTGTTCGTGGAGGCGGGACACCGCATCATGAAACTCGCCAAGCGGTATTATCAAGACGAAGACGACGCCGTTTTGCCGCGCTCGATCATGAATTTTAAAGCGTTTGAAAATGCCATGACCCTCGACATCGCCATGGGCGGTTCGACGAATACCGTGCTGCACCTGCTCGCCATCGCCAACGAGGCGGGCGTGGATTTTACGATGAAAGATATTGATCGTCTTTCTCTCAAAACGCCGAATCTGTGCAAAATTTCGCCTTCCTCGTCCTATCACATGGAAGACGTTCATCGCGCTGGCGGCATTTTTGCGATTCTTGGCGAATTGGAAAAGGCCGGACTCCTTCACAAAGAAACGGCAACGGTTCACGCGCTGACGCTCGGCGAAGCCATTGAACAATGGGACGTGGCACGATCTCAAGACAAGGAAGCGCGCGCGCGTTTCCTCGCCGCGCCCGGCGGCGCGCCGACGCAAAAAGCGTTCAGCCAAAATCGGCAATACGATTCGCTCGATCTGGATCGGGAAAAGGGCTGCATCCGCGACTTGAAGCACGCTTACAGCCAAGATGGAGGTTTGGCCGTGCTTCACGGCAACCTCGCGCCGGACGGATGCATCGTCAAAACGGCGGGCGTGGATGCCTCTCTTCTCGTTTTTGGCGGCAAGGCGCGCGTTTTTGAGAGCCAAGAAGCGGCTGTTCAAGCCATTCTCCTAGACCAAATCAAAGCCCGCGACGTCGTTGTCATTCGCTACGAAGGGCCAAAAGGCGGCCCCGGCATGCAGGAAATGCTTTATCCCACCAGTTATCTGAAATCGAAGAAACTCGGCAAAGCTTGTGCGCTCATCACCGACGGGCGGTTTTCCGGCGGCACGTCCGGCCTTTCCATAGGCCACGTCTCGCCTGAAGCAGCCTCTGGCGGAGCGATTGGGCTCGTCGAGGACGGAGATTTGATTCAAATGGATATCCCTCAACGCAAAATTCATCTCGACGTTTCCGACGACGAATTGCAAAAGCGGCGCGAGGCGATGAATCGCAAGGGCGAGCAAGCGTGGAAGCCCGCCAAGCGCAACCGCGCCGTCAGCGCCGCCTTGCGCGCTTACGCGGCTTTCGTCACGAGCGCCGACCAAGGGGCAGTAAGGAAAGTTCCTGTCTAAAACTCATTAAAAGCGAGTTGGAATTTTTCTATCTCGGCCAGCGCGGTCAAACCGCGAAGCACCTTCAACAAGCATTCTTGGTAGAGCGTGGAGAAGCCGTGTCTACGCACTTCCGCTAGAAGTTCCAAGTAATCGGCGTGGCGTTTGACAAGCTCGCGGAGGCCGGGCGTTACCTTGGCAATTTCCATGACGACGACGCGATGTTTATACCCCGTGTTGCGGCAATTCACGCAACCGCAAGCAGAGCGGATGAGCGGCGCATGTTGCGAATTGATTCTAAATCCGCTTTTTTCAAACAGCTCTTTTTCCTCCTCTTGCATGGGATGTTCTTGAGAACAAGAACACAGAAGGCGGACGAGCCGTTGAGCCATGACCATGATGAGCGATTGGCCGACGAGGTAACTCGGCACGCCAAATTCCACCAAACGGTTGATGGCCGAGAGAGAATCGTTTGTATGAACGGTGGAGAGAACTAAATGTCCCGTGTTGGCGGCGCTGACGGCTACCTTGGCCGTCTCCAAGTCGCGGATTTCGCCCACCATAATCACATCCGGCGTGCTGCGCAGGATGGAACGCAGGAGGTTCACAAACGTCAAATCAATATCCCCGCGCACTTGAGCTTGGGACACTCCGTCAATGCGCAACTCGACGGGGTCTTCGATGGTTTGGATCTTTTTGCTGCCATCATTGATGGCTTGGAGCATGGCATACAACGTCGTTGTCTTGCCGCACCCTGTCGGCCCGGTCGCTAAAATAATGCCGTGGGAGCGCGTGATGCCTTGACGAAGGGTTTGCAGCTGTTGAGGCGTGAGCTGTAAATCATCCAAAGAAAGAAGGCCAACGTTGTCGTCAATCAAACGCAAGGCAAAATCCTCATATCCTTCAACGGTGGGAAGCGCGCAAACGCGAAAATCCACGGCGCGATTAAAAAACTGAACGGAAAAACGCCCGTCTTGGGGCTGGCGTTTTTCGGCAATGTTCATATTGGCCGCGCTTTTAATCACCGCGCCTAAGCGGTCGGTGACATCTTCCCCCATCAGAAAGGTATTGAGATGACCGTCAATACAAAGGCGAACGCGAAGTTGGCCGCCGCATTTGTCGATTTGAATATCGCTGGCGCGTTCTGTGATGGCGCGATGCATAATCCACATCAATAGCGTCTTCGGATCATTCCACAAATCCGCCGGGTTGACTTGGTCAAGCCCTCCCATGTTTAAATCAAAACGCGCGGTGATCATGTTTTAGGCCGTCTTCGTTACAACACGCCTTTAGTGGAGGGCAAGGCGTTGCCTTCCTTTTTAAAAGCCATGCGCAGCGCGCGGCCAACGGCCTTGAAACAAGCTTCTGCCATGTGATGCGCATTTTCGCCGCTGACCTTGATGTGGAGAGAAGCGCCTAAGCTGTTTGCGAGCGATTTAAAAAAGTGCGGCGTCATTTCCGTCGGAAACTGGCCCACCAAAGATTCTTTAAATTTTCCTTCAAAACAAAAATTCGGGCGTCCACTCAAATCAATGGCGACTTGCGCCAAGGATTCATCCATCGGCAAAAGAAAACCGTAGCGCGACAAACCTTTTTTATCGCCCAAGGCCTGCTTCAACGCTTGGCCGAGAACCAACGCGCAATCTTCCACCGTGTGATGAGCGTCCACTTCAAGATCGCCTTCGCACCAAAGGGAAAGGCTGAACCCGCCGTGTTTGGCTAATTGTTCCAGCATGTGATCAAAAAAACCGATGCCGGTGTGCGCGTTAATCTCTTCCGGCTCGTCCAAATTCACGCGCAAACGAATTTTAGTCTCCTTCGTGTCGCGCGAAACATGAGCCTTGCGGCTCGACGACGGCTCGCCCTCAATCCCTTGTTCCAAGCCTAAAGCCGCTAAAACGCGATTGTTCTGTTGCGGCGTGCCGACGGTCAGGCGCACGCAATTAGGCGACACCTTGCTGCGGTCGCGGACGACGATGTTGGCGTCCAGCAATCGCTTGAGAAACGCCTTGGCGTCCTTGGTTTCGATGAAAAGAAAATTGGCGTCGCTGGGATAAATTTTCACCACGTCTGGACACTTCGGCAATTCCTGCTCCAACCGCTTGCGTTCTTTGATGAGAGCCGCGACATGCTCGCTCGCAAGATGCGCGTTCTCCGGCTGCAGATTTTCTTCCACGATGCGCGTGACCGGCAAAGGGATGGGATAGGGCGCGATGACTTTTTTCAGCACATCAATCAACGCCGGTTGCGAAATGGCGAAACCGCAGCGCGCGCCGGCCAGCGCAAGCGCCTTGGATAGCGTGCGCAGGATGACGAGGTTGGGATGTTCCGCGATTTTCGGGATGAGACTTCCCTGCTCGCTGAATTCAATATACGCCTCGTCAATCACGACGAGGCATTTATTTTCGAGCTCCTTGCAAACGCGGAGCATGTCTTGCGGCGAAAGGTGATTGCCGGTGGGATTGTTCGGGTTGCAAAGAAACACTAACTTAACGGAATGCTCCGGTTGGGACGCCTCCCTGATCACCGCGTCAGCGTCGAGGGCGTACCCTCTTTTTGCGTCCAACGGCGCGTTGACCACTTTCGCCCCTTGCAATTCCGCCGACCACGCATACATGGGAAACGCGGGCGGGCATTGTAAAATGGAATCCTGTCCCGCGCGGCAAAAAGCGCGGATGAGCAAATCAATCGCTTCATCTGTTCCACGTGAAACAATGATGTTTTCAGCCTTCACGCCGTAGCGCTCCGCCGCCTTTTGAACAAGACGGGGCGGTTGGGGGTCGGGGTAACGGTTGCAACTCCTCACGCCGCCTGTGTCGTCTTTTTCGGAGGAAGGCGGCCACGGGTTTTCATTCGCGTCGAGCCAGACTAAATCTTCCGCGTACGCCATCTCCGTCCGCGCGGAGAAATACGCTTTCATCTTAGCCACATCAGGCCGCACCAACCGTGAAATCATTTCTTCGCTCATAAAATTATTTTTCCAACCGCACGCTAACAGCTCGCTTGTGCGCTTCCAAGCCTTCCATTGCCGCCAACGTTTCGACAACCGGCCCAAGCGCGCGAAGGCCGTCGCGCGTCAGTTTTTGCACGGTCATGGTTTTCATAAAAGACATCAGCGTCACGCCGCCGAAGGCGCGCGCGCAGCCGGACGTGGGCAGAACGTGATTCGTGCCGCTCGCGTAATCTCCGACAGGCTCCGGCGACCATGGGCCAAGAAATATCGAACCAGCGTGACGGATTTTCTCTAAACATTTTTCCGGTTTTTCGACTTGAATGATGAGATGCTCCGGCGCGTAAGCGTTGGAGACTTCCACAGCCTCGTTGAGGTCTTTGACAAAAATGACGAAGCTGTTGGCAATGGCCGCTCGCGCAAAATCTTGGCGCGGCAATGTCCGTAATTGTTTTTCAATTTCGGCCTCCACTTTTCCGGCAAAAATTTTATCCGTCGTCACGAGCACGGCTTGGGCATTGGCGGCATGCTCGGCTTGGCTTAATAAATCCGCCGCGACAAAAGCCGCGTTCGCTTTGGCATCGGCAAGTATCATCACTTCCGACGGCCCCGCCGGTAAATCCATTGCCGCGCCGTCGGGGTCTTGAGCCGCTTGCAGTTTGGCTTCCGTGACATAGGCGTTGCCGGGGCCGAAAATTTTATCCATCTTCGGCACGCTCTCCGTTCCGTAAGCCATCGCGGCGATCGCTTGCGCTCCGCCGATTTTATAAACGTCTCGAATGCCGCACAGTTCCGCCGCCAGCAATGTCGCGGGATGAACTTCTCCGCTCCGGTTCGGCGGCGTGCAAACAATGCGCCGCTCGCAACCGGCAATTTTGGAAGGAATGCCGAGCATCAGCAATGTGGAAGGCAACGGCGCAGTTCCTGCGGGAACGTAAAGCCCTGCTTTTTCGACGGGACGCGCGCGCCATTCGCAAACAACGCCGTCCATGATTTTGATTTTAATGTCGCGCGGTTTTTGGGCTTGATGAAATTTGAAAATATTCTCCGCAGCTTTTTTCAAAGCGGCTTTTTCTTTTGAAGAAACTTTTTTTTGCGCAGCTTTGAATTCCTGCGGGCTGACTTTGAAATCGCCAAGTTTAATTTTATCGAATTTTTCGGTGAAACCTCGAACGGCAGCGTTTCCCCTCGCCTTCACTTCCTCAATAATGCGCCGAACGATTTCTTTGACTTCCGCGCTTGCGGCTTGAGCAGGACGGCTTAAAGCAAGGCGACGCTCTTTTTCGGAAAGGCAATCCCATGTGATCTGCTTCATACAAATGCCACGCGCCGCGCCCTGCGGCTCCCTTTAAAACGGCAATTTTTCAAAAAACGCCGCCGCCAAAACGCCTGCTGTAACAAGGGCGATAATGGCCGTTACCATCACAAGCTTGATGTCTGATAAATCGCCTTCTTGAACCACGTTGGCTTGGCGAATGCGCGCCACCGTGTTTTCCGCGGCGACGGTAGCAGTCTTGTCCTGAACGGGCCTCGCGACTGGCGTGACAGACGGCAACTTCGTCGGCACGCGAAGCGGCAATGCCGACAGTTTTTCCTCAATCGGTTTAAGGACCGGCTCAACCGGTTGCGGAGAAATTGCTGAAATAGTCTCCTTAATCTTAATAAAAGGCGTGGCAGGAGCAACGGGCGGAGCGGGAGGCGTCTCTTGCTTCAAAAAAGTAGGCTTCGGAGTCGGAACAACAAAATCCGATGCGTCAAATCCTGAAGGCAAAGGAGGCATAATGGACGGCATCGTCACAGAAGAAGGAGCCATCGGCGGCGGAGCAGGAGGAGGGGTCGTTTTGGCGACAATAGGAGGCATGACGGGCTTGGCGATAGAGGGGGGAGAAAAAGGCGTTTCCGTCGGCGCAACAGAAGAAGCGGGAGGAGATTGAAGAGGCGTTTTGATGGTAAAACTTTTTTGAGGCGCCTGCATTTGTCCTATTGGAGATGGCGGAATAATGCCCGATGGAGCAATGGGAATGGAAGAAGATGGATGCCAAGCTGGAGAAATTTTTGACGTTGGAAGAGACGCATGCATAGAAGGGTCTGCCTGCTCAAAAGGAGCCGGAGGAGGCGTCAGAGGAGAAGCCTTGGCTGCCGGCGCGACGGGCGTGGGCATTTTTATTTTGGGAATAGCGATAAGACGAGGAGGAACCGGGTTGCCGGTGGCGGTAGACGATTGAGTTGAAAAAGGGATACCGGAGGGTCTAGGAGGAAGCGGTGAAAAAGGAGGCATGTGAATACGAAAGCTGCCTCGCTTTATCTCGTCAACAGCATTTTCATATTTTTTACATCTTTATGTCTAATTTTTCCGCGCCAATCATCCAAAATCTGCGAAAGGCTTCGTCCCAACTTCGCTCCGATTGAACAGCCTCGGCGCGTTGCAAACTTTCCTGCCGTTGAATCGGACGCTGGATTAAATCTTCCACGGCGTCCGCCCACGCGTTCAAATTTTTTGCGGGAAGCACGCGCCCTTCGTGCGGATGCGTGATGAGTTCGCGCGGCCCTCCCACGTCGGAAACGAGCACCGGCAGCCCCGACGCCAACGCTTCGATGACGACGTTGCCGAAGGTATCCGTCATGCTGGGAAAAAGAAATAAATCCGCCGAGGCATAAGCCGTGCCCAATTCCTGCCCCGTCAAAATGCCCGTAAAAATGGCTTCTGGCGCGCGCGCGGCAAGTTCTTTCCTAAACGGCCCGTCCCCCACCAATGCAAGCGACACGGGCAAGTTGCGCTTGCGAAGGAGATTGAAAACGTCGCACAAAAAGCCGAGTTCTTTCTCCTTGGAAATGCGCCCGACGTAAAGGAGGGTCTTGCCTTTCGCGCCGCGTTTTTTCCAATAATCAGGGCGGCGATGTCTGGGGTTAAAAAGTTCCGTGTCCAAGCCGCGCGGAAACACTTCCAACTTATCGCCGGAAATGCCGCGCTCCATCCAACGCTGGCGGTAAAAATTCGAATTGACGTAAACCAAATCAAGCTGCGCATAAAACCACCTCATGAACGACCACATCACGGTCTCCAGAACAGTATCATCCGTCAAAATGCGCACGTACTGCGGAAAATCGGTGTGGTAGACGCCGCTCGTGCGCAAGCCGAGCATTCTGGCGGCAAGAAGCGCAGTCAAACCGATCGGCCCGGGCGTGCTGATGACAAATTCGGTGAATTTTTCGCGCTCAATAAAATCAATGATCTCAAGAATCGGCGGGAAGCTTAATTTTTGCAGTTCGTACTCCGGTATCTCAAACTCGCCCACAGGCGGAAAGTTCATGATAGAGATGTCGTCTATTTCAATTTTAGAACGCGAGGTGATGACCGTGATATCCGCGCCAGCTTTGCGCGCGCTTTTGCACATGGCGCGAATGGTTCGCGCCACGCCGTTGACGTCCTCCAGCGTGTCCGTGAACCAAGCGCATTTTCTTTTTCCGAAAGAGTCAGGCAACCGGCCGCAAAAACCGCGCGTCATTTTTTCCACAAATCTGCGGCTGCCGTGCAGGTGATGAAAAGCGAACAAGTAGGGCGAAACGCTTGCCGCAATCGGCGCCATGCCGAGAAAAGGCTGCACGGCGTCCATCAAACGGCCCTTGTTGATCTGCTTCAAAAACTGCGTGAAAAGGCGGAAGAGCAAATCATTGGTGATTTTCGACGCCATGCGAAACGTCCGTCGCTCCGGCGTCGGTTCTTGGGCGACGATGCGATCAAGGTCTTTCTTAATGCGCCTGTCCAAAAAATACATGGCGATTTCCCTGTTCAGCGAAGGGTCTTTCAATTTGATAAAATCCAGCGCGTGGCCTTTGCGGACGGCCTCGGCGAGGTGCGCGATTTTTTCCGTGAAAGGAATATGCGCCGGATTTTCGCCCGCCAAAAAACGCTCGGAAATTTTGCTCAAAAATTTCATCCCGTAAGGCGCCGCCTTGCCTAAACGATCCGTCGCGCAAGAAATCATGAGATGATAAAGGCCGGTGGAAGCGCGCAAGGCGTCGCCCACCGTGCCGCCGATCCGCGCGCGACCTTTGACGACTTGCTCAAAAAACGACTTCACATCGTTCGCGCCAGCCGCCTCCGTCCACGCCACGCCCATATAAAGGCCGCTGTGATCGTCCGAGCCGCCGACAAAGCTCTTGCGCCAAGGCTCGCTGTGCGTGGGCGCGAGGTTGTGGCGATTGGCCAGTTCTAAAATTTTTTCCAGCGTGATGGAGCGCAAACAAAACGCCACCGCTTCCTGTGTGAGCGGATCGCGCAAGCCGTTCAACGTTTCAAAAACGCGGAACAAGAGAACAAGTTTTTCAAAGTGCGCGACGGTCAGTTTCTGATCAATGTTATAAAAAGGATGCGCGACGCCGTGCGCAAGATTTTCCGCGCGCAAGTAGGCGGCCAACTCATAAATGTTCTGCCGCAGCGAAGAAATTTCGCGGTGTTGCGCCTCGGTCAAATCCCAAACGAGCAAGTGAATTTTGCAGCCGTCCTCCGGAAAATAAGCGGTGACTTCCTCGCTCAAAAAAACACCGGGTAAATCGGCAATGGACAGACACCCGTCAATGCAATTGTGATCCGTAATCGTGACAAGATCGCAACCGCGCTCTTTAACCTTTTGATAAAGCGCGCGCGGCTGGGTGTAACTTTCCGGCACGCCGAGCCGCCGCAAAATCCACTCCGTTGGCCGATCTGAAAAGCGGGAGTGCGCGTGCAAATCACAACGCAGAGACATATTCCTTGTAGGATACGGGTTCAAAGCCTTCCGCCAAGGCTAATTCCAAAAAATCGCCGATCTGCCGACGAACCGATGGATTACTCAAATCTTGCGGATGAAGGCTCAATCTCATCACCGGTTGTTTCAGCAAGCGTTGAAATAAAAAGCGATTCCACGCCAGCGAAGCGACAATGCGCCACGCGGCGCGCGTGCTGTAACAAAGCGATTGCGCGCGGATGAAGCGATCTTTCTTCAATGCATAAATGCCGCGAAGCCGCGTGGTGTAATCGAATCCAAACTCCTTCAAAAGCGCGTCCTGCGTAAAAGGAAACAACCACCCGGGCGCGATGAAACCCGCCAACGGCCAGCCGCGCTCCTTCCAAAGCCGCCCCCCCTCCTCCAGCCGCGCGAGGACTTCGGCTGCCGTCATATCAAGAAACTCCGCTTCGTTGGCGGTATAAAAGCGTGTGAAGAAAAAAGAGCCGCCTGCGCGATTGAATCGGTCGTGATAAAAACCGTGCAGCACAAGGTCGTCGCCCGCCGATGCCCTTTCGTCCAACCATCGAAGGGCGTCAGCGTTATCCGCCAGTTTTTTCCCGTGATGATAATGAGGAATCGCTAAAATAGAAAAACGATCAACGCCTCGCTCGCGGCAAAACTCGACTTGCCCGGCCACGTCTTTCAGAGAAGCCGGATGCAAATCGTGCAAGGAAACGATGAGTTTTTTATTCATTGAGATTCCGGTCATAAAGCATGGCGCCCCTTTGCAAATCCTTCATCACCGTGAAAAGATAAACGGGCTTGGGCGTCAACTCTCGGTATTTCGTCACCTCCGCGCGATCCAGCACGCGAAAGCCATAGCGCGCAAACGTGCGCTCCTCGCGCCGCCCCTCAAAAACAACCATCTGGCCATAAACCTGCTTCTCGCCCGCGTCAATCAACAGGCGCAAAAAAGAATCAATCAAAACACGCGTCCGGACGATGCTGCGCGCTTCCGGCAAAAGGTTGATGTGAAAATGAGGCGTGTCCTGTGGCGTGTGCGGCGTCTGCTTGCGGCCTTGAATCAAAAGCCAGCGAATGTATTTGCGCGAAGCGGCGTTGTAGCGGAAAAAATAACGCCACGCGGCGCGCGCAGCCAGCGAGAAAACGTGTCGCAAGAAAAACATCTTTTGCTTTCGCGGAAAGCGACAGCCTAAAACATAACCCGTCACGCGCCCGCTTTCTTCAAGGACAACGGAACTTTCCGGCTCCGCGTCGGTGTAGTATTGCGTGAGAAAATCAGCGAACAACTCGCGGTCTTCAAACAAAGCGTCCACCGGTTTACCCAAGAAACCCGTCTGGCAACAAATCCAGCGCACCATTTCCCTGTCCTTTTTCTGCAAAGGACGAACTTGCCAGTTTTTCATGCGATGCGGCGGCGTTGGGCGATGACTTGGCGGTAGCAATCCCACAAATGGTTAAAAACTTTTTCCCATGAATAATTTTCCCGCGCCGCCACGCTGGCTTGATTTCCCAACGACGGGATATCCGCCTCGGAAAATTTCAGAATCGCCTCGCACAAACCCTCCGGCGTGTTCTCCTTCGACCACAAATCAAGCCCCGCAAAAATATTCGCGTCCATGTAACTGCCGCGAATACCCACCACGGGACAACCGCACGCTTGGCTCTCCAACGACACAAGGCCGAACGTCTCGCACACGCCCGGATGCACGAAGAGATTGGCCATGCGATAGTAATCGGCCAATTCCTGCGAATCGCGGCAATAAGGAACCCAGCGCAAAAGCGGAAGTTCTCTGCGCCGCTCCACCACTTGCTCGCGGAGCTGGCCGTCGCCGATGACGAGAAAAGCAAACTTGCCCGGCTTCTGCCGTTGCAAAAGACGAAATGTTTCCAAAAGCAAAGGCGTGTTTTTTTCGCCGGCCAATCTCCCTACGTATAGGAGCAAAAAAGCGTCTTCCGGCAAATTCAACTTAGCCCTTGTGATCTGCGCGGGCGCGCCGGGGGAAAAAACCGCCGTGTTCACGCCCAAGTGAACGGGAATCACATTGCTTACGCCCCAATCTTTCAGAAGCGCGGCCAAAAATTCGGAGGGAACGAGCGTCGCGTCGAATTTATTATAAAGCCGCACGATATAACGCTGCGCCCAATTCAACATCATGTTCTTTAACCGCGTCCCGCAATACTTCAACGCCGTGCGCAAGTAAGCTTCGGGAAAATGGGAGTGATAAAAACCGCAGACAGGGATGTTGAGTTCGCGCCCGACTTTAATCGCGCGCCACGCGAGGTGATAAGGGTCGCCCGCCTCGATGACATCCGGTTTTTCTTGCGCGATAAACCGCCCCGCTTGGCGCAAGTTGAAAAGAATGCGGTAGCGCGAGGTTTTGTTGACGGGCGGCGAAGCGATAGTGCAAGTGGTCAAACGGCCATCCTTCACCGTCTCCGTCTTTGCGCCGGGAACAATGAGAACGTGCTCATCCTCTCCGCGTTGCTGAATGTAAGCGCGTTTTTCCGTGATGTAACGCTTCACCCCGCCGCCGACGGGCGAATAAAATTGGGTGATGTCGCATATCTTCATGAAGCCGCTCAATCTTCAACTCTCAAGATGAAATTTCTGATGCGCCGCGCGCAGGGCGTCGTCGGCTTGCGCGCCGTCAATCACGACCGTGATTTTAATTTCGCTGGTGGAAATCATCTGAATGTTGATGCCCTTCTCGGCCAGCGCGGAAAAAAGGTGAGCCGCCACGCCACTGTGGCTCCTCATGCCGATACCCACCACGGAAAGTTTGGCGATGCCTTCCTCAAATCGAATCGAGCAGCCCAGCTCGCCTTGCGCGAACGGCTCCACAATGCTCCTCACTTTTGACAAATCGTCCTTGTGAACGGTGAACGTGATGTCCGTTCTTGCTTGGCCGCCGGGCGTCTCCGCATGCGAAACGTTCTGCACGATCATGTCCACATTCGCGTGAGCGTCGGAAATCGCGCTGAAAAGCTTCGCCGCCACGCCCGGCTTGTCCGGCGCGCCTGCGATGGTAACCTTGGCTTGATTTTTTTCAACGCTAACGCCGCGCACAACGACGGTTTCCATGGATTTGATTTCTTCTTTCACAATTGTCCCCTGATTTTGATTTAGACTGGAGCGCACTTCAAAGATCACGCCGAATTTTTTGGCGAATTCAACCGAACGCGCCTGCATCACCTTCGAGCCTGAACTCGCCATCTCCAACATCTCGTCGTAAGAAATTTCTTGAATCTTGCGGGCGTTCGGCACGATGCGCGGGTCGGCCGTATAAACGCCGTCCACGTCCGTGTAAATCTGGCAAACATCCGCTTTCAACGCCGCCGCAAGAGCAATCGCCGTCAAATCCGAGCCGCCGCGGCCCAGCGTCGTAATCTGCCCCTCCATCGTCTGCCCTTGAAAACCGGCGACGATGACAACCTGCCCCTCATCCAAAAATTTTTCAATCGCGCGCGGTTCAATGTTGGCGATTTTTGCTTTCGTATGCACTTCGTCCGTGACGATGCCCGCTTGCGCGCCGGTAAGAGAAACCGCCGGAACACCGATGTGATGGAGAGCCATCGAAAGCAACGCAATCGTCGTCTGCTCGCCCGTCGAGAGAAGAACATCCATCTCGCGCTCGCTCGGTTCAGCGCAAATTCCTTTGGCCAGTTGAATCAACGAATCCGTCACGCCGGACATCGCGGAAACCACCACCACAAGCCGATGTCCCTTCCTCTTCCATTCCGCGACGCGGCTGGCCACGTTGCGAATGCGATCCGCGTTCGCCACCGACGTTCCGCCGTATTTCTGGACAATCAGAGACATAGTTTCACCAGTTCCTCGGCGATTTGAACCGCGTTCCACGCCGCGCCTTTCAACAATTGATCGCCGCTGATAAAAAGAGCCAGCGTGTGCGGGTCGGCGGGGTCTTGGCGAATGCGCCCCACGAGAACTTCCAGCTTGCCGCTCGCCTCGATGGGCATGGGAAAATGATTTTTCTCCACGTCATCCACCACCATCACGCCGGGCGCTTTTTGAAGAATCTTCCGCGCCTCGTCCGCCGACAATGGCTGCTTCGTGCGGATGACCACCGATTCCGAATGCGCGCGCAGCACCGGCACGCGAATGCACGTCGGCAGAATTTTTAAATCAGGCGCGTGAAACATCTTCCGCGTCTCCTGAATCATCTTGTTTTCCTCGTCGTTAAATCCGTTGGGAGCGATTTGGGTGTTGTGGGAAAAAACGTTGAAAGCGATTTGATGCGGAAAAACTTTTTTCGTCAACGGCTTGCCCGCCGCAAACTCGCGCGCCTGCTCCTCCAACTCCAACATCGCCTGCGCGCCCGCTCCGCTGGCCGATTGGTAGGTGGAAACGATGATGCTTTCAATCTGCGCCGCGCGGTGCAACGGCCACAACGGCACGCCCAAAATGGCGGCGGAGCAATTCGGATTGGCGATAATTCCCCGATGCTGGCGCAAATCTTCTCCGTTAATTTCCGGCACGACGAGAGGCACGTCCGGCTCCATGCGAAACGCCGATGAATTATCAATCACCACAGCGTTGGCCTGAATAGCATACGGGACGAACTCCTTGGAACGAGTCGCCCCCGCGCTGAAGAAAGCGATGTCCACGTCCTTGAAACTGTCCGGCTTCAACGCTTCCACAACGATGCGCTTGCCTTGAAACTCAAGACTCTTACCGGCGGAACGGGACGAAGCCAGCAAACGCAAATTTTCAACAGGAAAATGACGACGCTCCAGCACGCGCAGGATTTCCATTCCCACCGCGCCCGTCGCGCCAACGATAGCTAAATTCAAAGCGCCCTTTTTCATTAAGTCGAAGGATTTTATCCAAACATTCTTCTCTTACAAGCCCTTCATTTGCCCTTTAATTGGACTTTTATTTCCTTGGCATCCCTTCCCGTCACGCGCACCAACTTTTCACGACTGGCCAATCCTTTTTCAATCTGAACGTCGCGGCGTTTCAACCCAAGTTCTCCCGCTAAAAATTCCACCAACGCGGCATTGGCTTTTCCCTCCACCGCCGGAGCCTGAATCCTGACGCGCAATACATCGCCTTGCCATCCGGCCACCTCGCTGCGGCTCGCATTGGGAACAACGCGCACTTTAAAAACAACTTCCGCCACGACGGAACTTCACCTTGAACACCCCGCCAGTGCAATGCTAAAGGTAATCGAAAATGTTTTCTATGAACGCCCAACACTTTTCTTCTCACAAGAACCGCCTTCGCTGTTGGTGCGAGATTTCTTTGGCCGCGTTGAAGCACAACCTCCGCGCTATCCGGCGGAAAATCGGCCCGCGTCCGGCCATTATGGGACTGGTCAAAGCCAATGCCTACGGCCACGGCCTGATCCCCATCGCCCGCTTCCTTGCGCAAAATGATTGTCAAGAACTAGGCTGCGCGCATGTGGGCGAAGCCCAAGCGTTGCGCAAAGCCGGCGTGCGCTTGCCCATTCTTTTGTTGAGCGGCTTTCTTGAAGAAGAACTGCCTGAAGCGATTCTCCAGAATTTGATGATAACGGTTTCTTCTTTGGAAGAATGCCGCATGGTCGAGCGCGCGGCGCGCAGCTTGAAACGCCGAAGCATGGTTCAAATCAAAATCAACACCGGCATGGGCAGGCTCGGCGCGGATTGTCGGCACGCGGCGCAACTCATGAAAGCCGTTCAAACGAGCCAATGGCTGGATTGGAAAGGAGTGTTCACGCACCACGCTTGCGCGGATTCAGACAAAGATTTGACCTTGCGCCAATGGCGCGCGTTTGAAAGCGCCCGCGCGCGGGGCGTCCGTCATCATTCCTGCAATAGCGCGGCTGTGTTCATCCTGCCTCAAGCGCACGGCGATGGCGTGCGGCCCGGACTCGCCTTTTACGGCGTCAGTCCCATTCCAAAATTCCAAAAACTTCTGCGGCCCGCGCTTTCTTGGAAGGCCCGCATCACCTTCGTCCGCGACACGCCCAAGGGCGCGACGTTGAGCTATGGCGCGACCTATCGAACGCCCCGCCGCATGGACATTGCCACCGTGGCCGTCGGCTATGGCGACGGCCTCTTCCGTTCTCTTTCCAACAAAGGCGAGGTTCTCGTCAGCGGCCAACGCTGCCGCATCCTTGGCCGAGTGACGATGGATCAAATCCTCGTGGACGTTTCCCGCGTTAAAAACGCGAAAAAAGGAACGGAAGTTGTGCTTCTTGGAAAACAAGGCAACCAATCCATCCTCGCCTCCGAAATGGCAAAAGGGGCGGACACGATTCCTTACGAGATATGGACGAGCATCACCGAGCGCGTGCCGCGTTTTTACATATGACTACCTAGCCGTTGGTAGAGCGTTTCCCAACCGATCAGGATTTTCGGCGAGCACTTGAGGAATGACAACATGGGAAAGCGTGGCAATCCCATTGCCTTCGTCTATCATAGTAACGACGCCTTGCGCGGGCGTCCACGCCTCCGTGCCGACGAGTTGGATGCGATCCACAGCGATATGCGGCGTGTCGCGGAAATACGGCATCGTCGCCAGCTTGCTGCCGGCGGGAATGATGAGCTTGCCCTCGTGCACCACGTTGTTTTGCACAAGAAAAATCCAATAAGTGGGATGCGCGTCCGTCGCGTCAAGAATGCCCGATATTTTTACAGGAATCGTTTGAGCGGACAAATTATGCGCGTAAAACGTCGAGTCCACATTGCTCACAAATTGAGTGGCGCAAGCGGAAAGGCCAAGCAAGGCCGTCATAAAAAGAGCGAAGCGTTTCATCAATTCAGTGCCGCCTACTTATAAACCTATTTCTTTCATCAGCAAGCTTTCAAAAAAGCTTAACCGCCCCCTGTTATCGTGTCTGTGTTAGGCAAGAAAGCGCGGACGCGCGCCAACGCTTCCACATTCGTGGCGATGGGATTTTGCTCTAAATTCAGCTCCGTCAGCTGCGTCAACAAGCCGATTTGGTCAGGCAGCGTTACGATTTGATTGGAGCTTAAATTGAGCGCCTTTAATTGCGTCAACCAACCAATTTGCGGCTGCAATTCAGTCAACTGGTTATGGTCCAGCTTCAATGTTTTCAAAGAAACGATTTGAGAGGCTGCGGGAGGCAATTGAGTGAATTGGTTATAACTTAAATCGAGCGTGTGGAGGCTGGCCAATTGCGCTATCTCCGCCGGTAAATCAGCGAGCTGGTTATAGCTCAAATCTAATTCCAACAAACTTTCAATCTGGCCGATGGCGGGAGCAAGAACGCCGAGCTGGTTAAAACTTAAATCCAGCCTTTGAAGGCTCAAAAATTCGCCGAGAGCCGACGGCAATTCCGCGATTTCATTGTAGCTCAAATCAAGCTGCTGCAATAATTTGAGCTCCGCCATTTCTTGAGGCAACGCCGTTAATTTATTCCCTTGAAGCAGCAGTTCGTTCAAGTTCTGCATTTGCCCGATAGCCGGAGGCAAGGAAGTAATTTCATTCGTGCGCAAATCAAGGACGCGCAATTTTTTAAGCTGGCCGATTTCAGCAGGCAAAGAAGCGAGCTGATTTCTCACGCCGTGGATTTCCTGCAACCCATCCATTTGTCCAATTTCCGGCGGCAATTGAGAAAGGTGCGTGCAATTAAAAACAAGCGTCCACAAGCCTTTGAGATGCATGATATCGGCGGGAAAAGAGGGCAACGGGTTGTAAGAAATCTCCAACGTCTGCAAACCTGAAAGCCTGCAAATGACCTTGGGAAATTCATGGAAATGGTTGTAATTAAGACGAAGTCTTTGAAGGTTTTGCAATTGAATGAAACCCGCCGGTAAAACACTCAAATCCGTATACTCCAAATTTAATTCCACCAAACGGTTGATCTGTCCCATTTCCATCGGAAGTTCGGTGAGCGGATTTCCCTGCAAATCCAATTTTTTCAAGTTTTGAAGCTGAAAAATCGCCGGCGGCAAAGAAGTCAATCCGCGCCAACTTAAAGACAAAATCTCTAAATTTTTAAGCCGACTGAAATCAATGGGAAAAACGCCGGAAGACGGACGCGGCGGCCTGATGCCTTCCAGATATAAATCTTCTAAATTTTCATCGCGCGGATCGGAAAGATCCAATTCTTTAAGATTCGACAAAGCGCCGACTTGAGGAAGCAGCAGGGAGTTTAATTTGACGCCGGGGAGGCTCAATCTTTGCAAATTGGGCAACTGCCCTATTTCAGGAGGAAGCGAAGCCACGCCGTTGGGCGCGCGCACCTCCGTGATTTGGGCAAGCTCCAAAGGCGCGTCGGGAATAACGCGAACGTTGTTCTCTCGCGCCCACTGGACAAAATGAACGATTGCATCGCTGGAAGCCATTTGATTTATACCTGTCGTCGCAAGAAACCAAAAATAAGCGCGCTTCGCAAACAAAAAGCCGCGACGAAAAATAACATGGCGAACAATACCATCGTCGCGCCCGTCGGAGCGGAGAGGTAGTAAGAAAAAATCAATCCGCATACGCCTGAAAGAAGACTGAAGACGACGGCCAGCCAAACATAACGGGTCGTATTGGAAGAAATATTTCGGGCCGATGCCGCAGGCAAAACGAGAAGAGCGTTGATCACCAGCAATCCCACCCACGGAATGCTGACAGCGACAACGACGGCAACTGTCACCGCAAAAACAATTTGAACCCAACGAGAGCGAACGCCCCGGCTGCGCGCAAGGGACTCGTTCGCGCCTGTTAGTAAAAAATGATTGAAAAACGCTCCTATTAAAATTCCCACAAAAACAAATAGGCCTCCCGCTTTGGCAATTTCTTCAGGACCGACGCTTAAAAAATCGCCGATGAGATAGCGCGAGTATTTAGCGAACCCGCCTTGACGAGCAAGAATGACAATGCCCAAGGCCATCGCAAAGGACATAAACACGCTGATGAGCATGTCGGCGGACGCGCGCGTCCACCACTGAAAAACCGTGATGCCGATAGCCAGCGCCACGGAAAAAATAACCATCGCCGCAAGCGGGCTCCCCATCCCCGCCACAATGCCGATGGCAATGCCCGTCAGTGCGCTATGACCGATGGCGTCCGAAAAAAACGTCATACGTTTATGAATGATGAGAACGCCAAGAAGCGCATATAAGGGACAAATCAACAACACCGCCAAAAGGGCGTTGCGCATGAAAGCGTAGCCCGCCCATTCAAAAGGCAACGCCGCCAAAGTCTGATGCCAAAGCGCGATCATGAACATGACTCCTCCTTCGCAAAATTAAAGCCGAACGCCTCGCGCACGCGCTTATTTTTAAGAACATCGGAAGGACGGCCCGCGCAAAAAATTTTTTGATCAAGAAAAACCATCGTATCAGCCACGCGCGCCGCCGCCGCGAGATCATGGGAAACAAGAATGACGGCCAAATCATACTGCTCACGCAAACGGGAAACGACGCGATAAAACAGTTCCATCCCTTTTGCGTCCACATGCGCCACCGGCTCGTCCAGCAAAAGCAAATTCGGCGCAGGCGTCAGCGCGAGCGCCAAAAGCGCGCGCTGCAATTCTCCCCCCGAAAGCTGGCCGACGGGCCGTCGCAACAAATGCTCCGCCTCCACAACGGCCAACATCTCCTTTGTTTTCTTTAACGCCGTTTTCCCGCCGCCAAGAAAAACCGGCCATCGGGACAACGAAGCAGCGAATAAATCCGCCACATTGATGGGGGCGTCGGGATCAAACGCAAGTTTTTGAGGGACGTAACCGATGATCGGCGCATCGGGCCGTTTTTTGTCCTCATCCACAAAATGAACCGCGCCCGCATGCGGCAATTCCCCCAAAATAGCGCGCAGCAACGTCGTCTTGCCGCCGCCATTGGGGCCGATGACCGCCATCAACTCGCCGCAATGAAAATGAAGGTTGATGTCCGCAAGCGCGCAACGTCCGTCAAAAAAAACGCTCAAATGCTCGACCTTCGTGCAGCACGCGCCGAAATTTCCTTGAGGGGAAAGGTGGCAAGACTCGCTCGACTCCATCGGATTCACCGCAACGCCTCTTGCAAAGTTTGGAGGTTTCTTTCCATCGCGCGGAGATAAGCGTCATAAGCTTCAGGAGGCAACGCCGGCCCCGTCGCAGCAACATCGAGAGTATAAACCTTCAGCCCCGTCTCGCGCGCAATCACCTCTGCAGCCTTCGCGGGATAAGCCACCTCGGCGAACAAAGCATCCACCTTGCGGTTTTTGATGAGGGAAATAATCTCGGCAAGTTCTTGAGAATTAAGCTCCGCGTTAGGCTCGCTCGAAATAACGCGAACGACGTTCAAACCAAACTCCCGCGCAAAATAAGAAAAAGCCTCGTGAAAGGTGACGATGTTGCGCTTAGAAACGCCGCTTAAAACCGCCTTCATTCTCTGGCGCAGGTCATCCAAGCGCACAAGATAAGCCTGCGCATTCCGCTCATAAAGATCAGCGTGAGGCGGATCCATCTTCTTGAATCCATCGGCAATGTTACGCGCTTGCCTCATCATCCCCTCAACGCTCACCCACACATGAGGGTCGTCCTCCTCACTGTTTCCATGCTCGTGCCATTGCGCTTTAAATAAAGGGATGTTTTCCGATGCGTTGATGATTTTTAACCGAGGCATTTGCTGAAGGGCTTTTTCCAGAAAAGACTCCATGCCGCCGCCGTTCACGACAAAAACGTCCGCGCGGGAAAGAAACTTCATATCGGCGGGCGTGAGTTGATAATCATGCAAACAGCCGAAAGAAGATTGCGTCATATCGGCCACTCGAACGCCGGGAACATCGCGGGCAATGTTCAGCGCGGCGACATACATCGGGTAAAACGACGCGCCAACGACAAGCGTGGATCGAGGGGGCGTTTTTTCAGGCTGCTGAACGCAACCCGACAACAAAACTGCGACTAAACCCATCCCCATCCATTTTTTCACGCACTATAGTTCTGCCGCAGGTTAAATTTTGACGCAAATCAATTGATTCGCCGGAAAAAAGTTGTTTCGCGCCTATTTTTTCTTATCCTTCGCGCCGTGCTTCGCATTTTCGGCGCCGATAAAAAATGAACGATTCGTCTCATAATGACTACGTGCTGAATGCCAGCCTCAACCTCGGCTGGATTACCCCAGAACAGCACCAAGCGATGCAGGAAATTTTAAAACATCTGCCGAATCTCTCCTTACTCGATCTCATGATCGAACAACAGACCATCACCGAGGAACAAGGCGAAGCGTTCCGCAATCTCCTCCCCGCGTCTAAAGAAGAGGAACAAAAAATAGAAACAACGGAACAGCCGCCCCAACCTCCCCCCCCTTCGCCAACCGCTCCCGAAGAAAACGTCGCAGCTCCCGTTGAAATTTCCGAGCTTCCCACTCCTCAACCAGAACCCACGCCAGAACCGGAACCAATCGTCCCTCCCATCCTCTCGCCTCAACCGGAAGAAACTCCTTCTGAAAAACAGGAAGAACCTCCGCAGCCTCCCGCAGAAGAAATTAAACCCGACGAAAAACAACCCCCCGCCGCGCCGCCCGTCGTTATTGCACCGCCTGTTATTGCGCCGCCCGTCATCGTGAGCAACCCCAACCGCTCGTTCACTCATTTGACGGATTACCTCGCTGAATCGTCAAAAATAGGCGCGTCCGATTTTCACATCCACCCCACCTCCTGTCCATTGGCCAGAGTGCACGGCATTCTGCGTCCTCTCACTGAAGACACAAACCCCTTAAGCTCTGTTGAAACTGAAGGCCTCCTCCGAAGTTTTCTTACACCGGAACAAATCGGTCATATCGAAGAAAAAGGCTCGCTGGACTTCGGCTACGAAATTCCTCAAGTGGCTCGATTCCGCGCCAGCGTTGTCCGCCAACGGCGCGGCTGGGAAGGAGTCTTCCGCGTGATTGCGTTGCAAGTCCCCACCGTCGAGCAGCTAGGACTGCCGGACATCATGCGTGTAATGACGCGCTACCACAATGGCATGATCCTGCTGACAGGCCCCGTGGGCAGCGGTAAATCCACGACGATGGCGGCTCTGCTCAACCTCATTAACCGCGAGCGGAGCGACCACATCATCACGCTCGAAGACCCCGTGGAATACGTGTTTCCGCAAGGTTCCTGCCAAATTTCCCAACGCGAAGTTTATCTTCACACAAAATCCTTTGCCACCTCCCTCCGCTCCGCTTTGCGAGAAGACCCTGACGTCATTATGATCGGTGAAATGCGAGATTTGGCCACCATCTCCCTAGCCATCACCGCCGCGGAAACAGGGCATCTTGTGTTAAGCACGCTGCACACGAACAATGTGCCGCGCACGATGCACCGTATTCTCAATGTTTTTCCCGTCGAACAACAACCTCAAATCCGCGTCATGCTTAGCGAATCTGTGCGCGGCATTATCTGCCAACAACTCATCCCGCGCGCCGACGGCAAAGGCCGCGCGCTGGCCTTGGAAATTATGACGCACAATAACGCGGTGGCTAATCTTATCCGCGACGGCAAAACGTTTCTTCTCCCCAGCGTCATGCAAACAAGCAAAAAAGAAGGCATGTGCCTCATGGACGAATCCATCTACAACCTTTTTCAGAGCGGCATCATCAGCGCGGTAGAAGCGCACCGCCGTATTGAAAACAAAAAAGTGTTTTCTCCCCAAGGAGCGTGATGAATAAAATCGACGAACTTTTCGAGATTCTTCTCAACGAAGGAGGTTCCGATCTTCACCTCAAAGAAAGGCGGCCTCCCAAAATCCGCAAAAGCGGCGCCATTGCTCCCATTCGAGAAGAACTACTGACAAGGGAAGAAATGCTGGAACTGCTACAACCCTTGCCGCGACCGGCGGTATGGAAACAATTCATGGAAACCGGCGACGCCGATTTCGCCTACGACATGGAAAACCGCGACGACGCCCGGTTCCGCGCCAATTATTACAGACACATTGACGGCATCGGCGCGGTTTTCAGAATGGTCCCCTCTCAAATCAAAACGTTGGACGAATTAGGCATTCCAAAAGTCGTCAAAACTTTTGGAGATTTAGAATCCGGCCTCGTTCTCGTCACAGGGCCGACAGGCTCCGGAAAATCCACAACATTGGCGGCCATTTTGGATTATATTAACACGACTTACTCCAAACACGTCATCACCATCGAAGACCCTATCGAATTCGTCTATAAAAACAAAAAAAGCGTCTTCACCCAACGTGAAATTCCTCACCACTCGCCCAATTTCTTCACCGCGCTGAAAGACGCCGTGCGTTCCGACTCCAACGTCGTCATGGTCAGCGATCTGCGCGACCTTGAAACCATGTCCATGACCCTCACGGCCGCCAATATGGGCCTTCTTGTTTTCGGCACCTTGCACACCAATAACGCCTCCAAAACTATTGACCGCATCATTGATATTTTTCCCAGTGAACGCCAAGCGCAAACCCGCACCATGCTGGCGCACTGCTTACGCGGCGTCTGCGCGCAACTTTTGCTCAAGCGGCACGACGGGCGCGGACGCATCGCCGTCAACGAAATCCTCATCGCCAACCAAGCCGTGGAAGCCATCATCCGCGAAGGCGCTAACGCGCGGCTGGTGGACATCATGATGACCGGCAAACAAATGGGCATGCAATTGATGGACGACGCGATTGCGGATTTGTTTGAACGCGGCGTCGTCAACGGCCAAGAAGCCTACATGAAGGCGATTGATAAAGAACGCTTCGCTAATTATTTCGACATGCAAAAAGAATTCCCTGCGCCCAAAAACAATAATAACAAACCAAGCCCTCCTGCGCCCAAGCCGTCGTGAAACTGACAGAAGCTGCTCAACGCTGTCGTTCCCACCAAGAACTCCGCCTCGAAACCATTCCGTCCTTAGTGGACGCATTGCTTGATGCAACCGTCGAAGACAACGCCAAAGCCGATTTTCTAGCTGCCCTTGCTCAAAAAAACGAAACTGCAAATGAACTGGCTGCTTTTGTTCAAGCCATCCTGCCCCTTGGCGCGCAAGTTCCCGGCGTCTTGGGCGAATGGAATAAACACCCTATCTTGGACTGCTGCGGAACGGGAGGAGGAGGCCTCAACATCGTCAACATTTCCACTGGCATCATGTTCATCTTAGCCGCCGCGGGCGTTCCCGTTGTGAAACACGGCGCGCACGGGTTCACCAAAAAAAGCGGCAGCGCGGACGTCCTCAAAGCTATGAACATCCGCATAGATTTATCTCCTCTCCAAGTCCGCCAATGCTTGGAAGAACTTAATCTAGCGTTTATCTACGCCCCGGCATTTTACCCCGTTTTCAAAGCCGTCGCGCCCGTTCGGAAAGCTCTGGCCGCATCAGGCCAAAGAACTATTTTTAATCTTCTCGGCCCCCTTCTCAATCCCGTCCGCCCGCAAGCTCAACTCATGGGCGTTTTTCAAGAACCCCATCTCGCCTTATTCAGCGCGGCTCTGGAGCAAACAGGTTGCCGCCGCTATCTCGTCGCTTACGGAAAAAACGCTTCAGGAAAAGCCATCGGCGAAGTCAGCGCGGACGGGCCAACGCGCCTCATCGGCAAACTGGACGGCAAACCTTGCGAATTTTCTATCGAGCGCGGCGAAGAAAAATTTCATTTTGAAGAACTCCTCGTCCAATCTCCCGAAGAAAGCGCCGCCAAGCTCATCGCCGTTCTGGAAGGCAAAGAACAAGGCATCACGCGCGCCATGCTTGTGGTCAACGCTGCGGCGGCCCTCTTTGCGCAAGGCAAAACGTCTTCTTTTCAAGAAGGCTGCGCAATGGCCGCCTCTCAATTGGATTCCGGCGCTACTCTCAAAAAACTGCGCCAGTGGCAAAATTTTAAGGCTCGCGCTTAAGCAGCTCCAAGGCGCGCATAGCGGCAAGACGCGCCTCGCTGCTCTCGTTTTTATCCGATGCGATTTGCTCAAGTTGCGGCTTGGACGCGGCATCGCGCAACCATCCCAGCCCAAGAATAGCGTGAACGCGCACGACAAGATTTTCCGCCTTCACGTTACTTCTCAACAAAGGCAAAGCCTTCGTTTCCTTTAACTCAACCAACGCCTTAATCATCGCCGCCTGATCATCCGGTTGAGCCGTTGCGAATCGCTCCAGCAGCGTCGCTGAAGCCGAAGCGTCTCCCATTTGAGCCAACGCCAAAGCCGCCACGATTTTCATGTTCACATCCGCGCTGTTTAAAGCTTGGAGATATGCTCTGCGCGTTTCCAGAGTCGCCAAATTTTGCAAAGCGCGTCGCGCATTGCGGCGCACATATTGGTCTTCATCGCGCAGCAACACAAACAAAGACCCTATCGCTGTCGCGTTTTTCAAATTGCCGAGGGCTTGCGCGGCCTCCGCCCTCACCAGCCAATCTTTATCTTTCAAATAAGCCAATAAAACCGGAACCGCCTTTTCGTTTTTAACATCGCCCAAAGCGGCAACCGCAGCTTGGCGCACCGCCCTTTCGGGATCATTGACCGCCGCAAGCAGGCCATCCGCAGCAGAAGCGTCGCCCAACAAACCGAAAGCTTTAACGGCGGCCACGCGCATCACAGGGTCTCGATCCTTCAACGCATCCGACAAAACCGTCGCTTGAGAATCTTCCGCAGCCAAAACGCGAAAAGCGGCCACAGCGTAATCCACCTGACCTGCTCGAAGAAACAACCGGACGCGCTGGCTTTGCAATGCCTTGTCATCGGGCTTCTCTTTCAAAGCCTGTTGAAGAACGTCCAAAGCTTGGCGAAAGTCGCCAGCCGCCATCAAGTTCTCCGTCTGCCGCACCGTTGCGTTCTCTTTGCCTTTGTCCTTGTCTTTGCAAGAAACCAACGCAACCGCCGCAACAAGGATGAAAATAAAACTCCGGCGCATCATTTCTCCATTCTACCAATTTTTGCCGTCAAGGCAAAGGATACCACGCCACGCCGTCTAAAAGAATGCCGTTGCGCAAAATGCGCTCTTTGGAAACGGTGAATACTTTATAAGGCGCCTGCACAGCATCCGCCGTCACGAGTTGAACCTTCACTCCCCTTTGATGCGCCGTTTCTAATTCAGATAAGAACTCCGGGGAAGGCGCGGCGACAATCGCCAAAACCGCCCGCACTCCTTCCAAAGAAGGCGGAGCAGAAATTTCTCCGAGGCCTTTTCCTCCTCGCGGCAAAATAAAAATAAACGCCGCCAATAAAATCCACGCCAGAATAAGACCAAGCCAAATCCCCGCTTGCGACCACGCTCCGGAGGTTGCCTTGGGAACAGCGCTCTTTCTTTTCCAGCGCGAGGGATGAGAAGAGGAATCCGTGTTCATGCGGCGTGTTCGGAACTTAAAAGAGCGTTGCGCGCGTCCGTTTGAAGTTGAATCAATGTGCGCTGGGCGTACGGCGTCGCGGAAACGCGCTCCGGCCGGACCGTTCCCAACGCTTTAGCAAAGGCATTCAGCATTTTAGAGTGATCAGGGCTGACAATGAAGGGATAAAGATTGAGCGAATCCACCACTTGCAACACGTCGTTCTCGCA
>JAZDII010000095.1:0-8733 GCA_043805085.1 bacterium | reverse complement strand
ATTCTCACTCATACCCATGCGGATGCCGCTAATTGCGGAACGGTTGACCATGGCGCAACCACAGGACTAACTGATGACGACCATACACAGTACCTAAAAGAGGACGCCAGTGGCGGAACGGCAGCAGAGACTCCTGACCATACTCATGCGGACGCTACCACCTGTGGCACAATAGTTCACGGTGCATTGACTGGACTTACAGACTTTGACCATACGGCCATAAAGCTGGGTGGTCCACCCGGTCTTACAATAGCCAGTGGTGTTATAACTGTAATCCAAACATTCCACCAGATAGATACCGAGGGTGGTGCTCCCTCTGACTTCCTGACCACCATCAACGGTGGTGTTGAGGGTATGATGGTTTCACCCGGTTACAGCTATCAAAAGGCTCCGAACCAAGGGAACTTTCTTCAGCGCGAAAAAACCAAGCAGCTTTTCCGCAAACTTCTCGCCAAGCGCAAGAAAAAGTGGGCGTTCAACCTTTCCCCCAACTTTTTGCATTTTCTCCAAGGCAACATTGAATACAAATGCACGCCTTGGGGCACGCCTACTTATAACATCTTCGGCTGGCAAAAGCCTTGTTACTTGTTACAGGAAGGTTACACCGACAGTTTTCAACAGCTGATGACGGAGACGGATTGGGCGAAATATGGACATCACACGGGCAATCCTGAATGCCGCGATTGCATGGTGCACTGCGGTTATGAGCCGTCATCTGTAGATGACACGTTTAGTTCTGTTGCCGGTATGGTCCGCACCATCCGCTCTATTTTATCTTAGTTATGCCCACCATCCTTCACGGCCAAGTTTTAGAACCGCGCACGCCCAAGGAGTTATTTGACGCTTTGCAGGCGGCTTTTGATTATCGAGGCGATGTGACCATAACATTTCAAGACGACAAAACCGTTGAGGGTTTTCTTTACAAAGTTGACTCCAAGGCCAACAAAATTTCCATGTTTGTTCCTGCTGAAAATAGAGAATCCGTTTCCCGCACATTCGTTGCTTCCACGATTCGTTCCCTTGCCTTCACCGGCGAAGATGCTGCTTTTGGCAAATCATGGGAAGAAATGGCGAAGCATCAGACGAGTTGACGGTTTCGCCTTTAAAAAATCTCTTCTTTACATTATCCCTTCGGGAAGTTAGCTTTAGGCGAGCTTGAGAGCGTGTAACTATGAAGACTTTTCTTAAGTATTTTCTCTGGGTTTTGGCGTGCATCGCCATAGCAGGTTGTGCTTCGACTAAGGAAGAAAAAAAGAAAACGGATCACAAAGTTTTAGTCGCACCCATCAGGAAGCCTGAAAAAATTTACATCCGAGAATTCGATGCCGATTTTTCTAAAATAGGTTCGAATGTTAGCGATGAAGAGCTGAAAACTTTCAAAAAAACCGTTTCGGACATGACTTCCTTTGCGATTATGGAAGGACTTTTCAAGAAACTTATGTCAGCGCAGCGTCTTGGGCCGAACGACCCCGCTCCGACGGGCAATTATTGGATTATCAAAGGGCGCTTGACCAACATCACCCAAGACAACCGTTCCTTGCGCGCTTTTATGAACTGGGGCAGCGGGGGCAAGCCGACGGAAGCTGTCGTGTGGATTTATAATTCCAACAAGTCCAACGTTTTGCCCTTTGCGGAGTTTCCAACATCCAACAGTCCGGCTGCGGGAATTTCTTCCACTGGCATGATCCCTGTGATGACGGAAGACGCTGATCGGCTTGGAGATATTATTTCCGACCGCCTTACAAGGGCCATCAATAAATTGCCAGAGGCTCAAAAAAGCGCGCCAGCGTCCGCAAAAGCGGCGGGTAAAAAGTAGTTTTATTGCTTACTTTTCCGCGTTTGTTTTTTGTTCTCTTTTCAATTTTCACCTTCTCGGTATGCTGCGCGTCAATTGATTTCTATGGACCCTGTGCAACTTAAAATTGGCGATAAAACTTACGAATTCCCCGTTATTGAAGGCTCGGAAAGCGAGAAGGCTTTTAATATTTCTTCCCTGCGCCAGCAGACGGGCTACATCACCCTAGACGAGGGCTATGGGAATACCGGTTCTTGCACGAGCAACATCACTTTCATTGACGGTGAAAAGGGTATCCTGCGTCATCGCGGCTTTTCTGTTGAAGAGCTTGCCGAGAAATCCACTTTTGTTGAGACGGCATACCTTCTCATTTACGGGCATTTGCCCTGCAGCGCGGAGATGAGGGCTTTTTCGCAGCTTTTGACAGAGCACCAGTTTTTGCATGAGGACATGAAGTTCCACTTGGAGGGATTTCCCTCGCATGCTCATCCCATGGCTATTTTGTCATCCATGATTAATGCCGCCGGTTGTTTTCATCCGGGGTTGCTTGGTCCTTATGACGACGCTTCGTTTCGCCAGCAAGCGGGACGGTTGATTTCCCAAGTCCGCACTTGCGCTGCTTTCGCTTACCGCAAGTCCCTCGGCCTGCCGTTGATTTATCCCAAGACGGAATACAAATATACGCCGAACTTTTTACACATGATGTTTTCCAACCCTTATGAGGACATGGATTTAAAGCCTGAAATCGTGCGCGCGCTGGATTTAATTTTTCTTCTCCACATTGATCACGAACAAAATTGTTCCACCTCCACGGTTCGCATGGTGGCTTCCAGCCAAGCCAATCTTTACGCTTGCGCCGCAGCGGGCGTGTGCGCGCTTTGGGGGCCGTTGCACGGCGGGGCTAATCAAGCTGTCGTTCACATGCTTCAGGAAATTCATGATGCCGGCGATGACGGCTCGAAATTGATTGAGGATGTGAAAAACAAAAAGCGGCGGTTGATGGGTTTTGGCCATCGCATTTATAAAAATCACGACCCGCGCGCGAAGATTGTCAAAGAGCGTTGCGATGAATTATTGGAGACGTTGCAGATTGCCGATCCGTTGCTTGATATTGCCAGAAAATTAGAAGAGCGGGCATTGAGCGATTCTTATTTTATCGAGCGCAACCTTTATCCCAACGTGGATTTTTACAGCGGCGTTATCATGCGCGCCATTGGATTGCCAGTGGAAATGTTTCCCGTGATTTTTGCCATCGGGCGCATGCCGGGTTGGATTGCCAATTACCGCGAAGTCCGCGAAGATAAAAGCGGGCGCATTTACCGTCCGCGCCAGATTTACACCGGCTCAACGCTGCGCCGCTACGTGCCGATTCACGAAAGATAACTTTCTTCTCCGCAAATCGAGAGTTTATGAATAGCGAGATTGAAGAAAGAATTTTAATGCCGGAGGGCGTGCAGATCACCGGCGAACTTGGATTATTGAAGTCCGGTGCGGTGAACGGCAATTTAAAAGGCAAAATTTTTTCCGACAAAAGGGTGGTGATCAACAAAAAAAGCGTCATCGACGGCGGAGTTATTTGCGGCGACTGCACCGTGCAAGGCCGCGTGCAAGGCGAAGTGTGCGCGAAGGGAACGGTCACCGTTGCTTCCGGCGGTTCTGTGCGCGGTTCCATTGCGGCTTCAGCGTTGAACATTAAATCCGGCGCCTATGTCCACGCTTCTTTTAACATAGGCAACTCCACTTCCTTGCCGGTTCTATTGGGCGGACGATTGAAACGCTTATTGCGCTTGATCCAATGAAAAAAAAATCTCCACTCAAAAGAGCGATTATTTGCCCCTCTTGCGGCCATGAGCAAATGGAATATGTAGAAGCGCAGGCCACGGCGTGCCGAGCTTGCGGCAAATACATCCCCATCAATCCTCTTAAGAAAGGAAAGAAGAAATCGCACTCTCCCCGCTTTCATACGCAACATTTGGAGGCCCGTTGTTTTCAATGCAATCAAGCGGTAACGATGCCCTCCGATGTGCCTTCGTGGCAGTGTCCGTCTTGCGGCGCGCGCATTGATTTAACCACCCACACGATTGAAGCCACTCACAGCAGCAACATTTTTACTTACGGCGGCATTATCATCGGCCCGCAAGGCCGCTTCGCGGGCGGGCGGGCGGAGGCGTCATGGATTCGCATCGCCGGCTCGGCGGATGGCGTATTAACGGGCAGACAAACCGTGACCGTTCAGGGCCGCGTGCAGCTTCGCGCGAACGTTTCCGGCGGGATGCTGGAAGTGAAAGCGGGAACAGAGCTTGAGGCCAAGCAACCGCTGGAATTTCAAACGGCTTTTATCCAAGGCAAAGTCAAAGCGCGGCGCATGAAAATCACCAAGGAGCTTCACATTGGCGCAACCGGCTCGTTGGAAGTCAACGCGCTGGAATTTGCCTCCCTTTGCGTCGAACCCGGCGGGGTTTTTCGCGGCGAGGGAGTGTCGATGGAAACAGAACCGAAAACTTAATCCTTCTTCTCGCTGCTTGAAGAAAATGAAACTTGCCAACATATCGCTTTGCGATATTATCGTCATGTGATCATAAGCTTTCGCTGTGATGAAACAGAAAAGATTTTTCACGGCGAGGTTTCCCGCTTTTTACCTTATGAAATGCAAGAAGCAGCGCGACGAAAATTAAAAATGTTGCATCGCGTCGAATATTTGGAGGAACTCCGACAACTTCCCGGCAATCATTTGGAAGCTTTACATGGGAACAGAAAAGGTTGGCATAGCATTCGCATCAACCGTCGCTGGCGAGTATGCTTTATATGGAAAACTGGAAATGCGGAACATGTAGAAATTGTTGACTACCATTGAAAGGACTTAAAACTATGAAAAGGAAAACGCTCTTGCCGCCTGTTCATCCGGGCGAAATTTTAGCGGAAGATTTTATGAAGCCGCTAAAACTCTCTGCTTATCGCGTGGCGAAAGACCTTGGGGTGTCGCCCATAGCTATCAGCCAAATCATCCGTCGCAAACGAGGTGTGAGCGCAGAAATGGCGTTAAGACTCGCTTGTTACACTAATATGTCTGCCAACTTTTGGCAAAACGTTCAGGCAGATTACGATTTAGAAATGGCGAAGCGTTCTTTTCAAAAGCGATTTTTTCGACAGATCAAACCTGTCAAGAGCTCAACCCTTGCTCACAAATTTTAGTTTGCCCTAATCCTTCTTCTCGCTGCTGGAGGATGCCGGTTTGCTGGTAGTAGGCGTTGCTCCAAGGCGCTTGAAGAGATTGGTAAAGTCTTCGACAGGCTTAGTTCCGCCTTCCAGCGTGTCCACGCGACCCACAAAAACAGCGCCCTCGGAAATCACGAATTTCGGGCTGCGAATGTCGCCGTAAAGATGCGCTGTGGGACCTAGTTCCACCTTTTCTTTGGCGTGAACATTGCCTTTGACTTTGCCGCGAATAATAATGGATGAAGAGCCGTGAACATCCCCTTTAATGATACCCTTTTCACCGACTTCTAGGGGGCCGTTAGCGATGATTTCGCCTTCGAACCGCCCGTGCAATTCCAGTTTATTAGAAGAAGCGAGAGTGCCTTTAAATTCCACGTCTTCAGACAAGACGGTAGATTGGGGTAGATTGATGGAATCTCCAAATTTAGAAGAAAAACCGGAAGTTTTTGAAGCAGCCGTGCTGATAACATCATCAACAACGTCCACTTTCCCGTAATCAGAATTTTTTCTTGAGATGCTAGAAAACATAGAAGAATAGCATACCACTAGAAAATGTTATGTCCAAGATAATCTTTGTTTAAAGTCCGTCGCCGAATAGGCGTAGGTGGAGCGAAAAGGAGTTGATACAGATAGCAAAGCGCGAACGAGAATACCCCGCTTTTTCTATGCGCTGGCAAACTTATTTAAAAAAGCTTCACCTCAACACATGCGCATCTCTTTTTCCCTGCGCTCTGCTTCCCTGTCATTCCCGAGAGCAAAGCGAATCGGAAATCCAGAATTACGGCGCAGCGTGAAAAACTTCCGGGTTCCCGCTTTCGCGGGAATGACACCGCGCAAAAGCGAAAGAACGAGGACATGTGTCAATGTTGATATGAAATGCTATAGAAAGAGCAAGGCAGACGAGCGAGCAACGAAGCCGGATGCGTTAAATCCTTTTCGCCCGAAGGGTTGCTGTTACTCTAGCGCAATGGCTGCTTGCTTGACGTATGAATGGACGGTGGAGGATCAAGGGGAGAGGTTAGATAAGGTTTTAGCTCAAAAATGCGGCGTTTCCCGCACGCAGCTTCAAGTGTGGTTGAAGGCCGGCCTCGTTCGTTGCGGAGAGCATGCTTTGAATGCTAAATCACGGCTCGTGGTTGGAGATAAGATTGAGATTTTTCCGCCGGAACCGCAACCGTCTCACATTCAGCCCATGAAGTTGCCTTTGGATGTTCTTTATGAGGATAAGGACATTTTGGTTTTGAATAAAAAGGCGGGAGATGTGGTGCATCCGGGCGCGGGCGCGCGGCAAGGAACGCTGGTCTCCGCGCTTTTGTATCATTGCAAGGGCAGTTTATCGGGCATCGGCGGCGTGGAGAGGCCGGGCATTGTGCATCGGCTGGATCGCGACACAAGCGGCGTTCTTGTCGTGGCTAAAAATGACGCGGCGCATCAAGCGTTGTCTTGCCAGTTTGAAGAGCGTTCGATTATTAAAATTTACGAGGCTTATGTGCTGGGAAAGCCGCGCTGGGAGACGGGAAGCTGGACGGGCGCGATTGGGCGGCATCCTGTCCATCGCCAAAAAATGGCAGTGGTGACGAAGAGAGGGCGCGAGGCGCGGACGGATTATCGCGCGCTTGTTGTCGGGACGCGGGCGAGTTTGTTGGAGCTGCGTTTATATACGGGCCGCACGCACCAGATACGGGTTCACGCGGCTGCCGCCGGTTGCCCGGTTATCGGGGACGCGGTTTATGGCCGCGCCGTGGATTGGGTCAAGCAAGCTGGTGTGACGCGCCAGTTATTGCATGCGAAGAAAATTGTTTTTGTTCATCCGCGAACGAATAAAACGGTTGAGTTTGTCGCGCCTGTTCCCGAAGATTTCAAAAAATTTGCGCGATTCATCAATGAATGAACTACTCGATAAAACAGTGGAATACCTCGGCGCGCTCAAGCGGCTTGGGCAGAAGGAAATTGCCCTTAGCGGCGAGACGCTGCGCGCTTTGCGCCAATCCAAGGCCGTCTCGTCCTCTCTTCAATCTCAACCAAAATCCGCGCCTGTGAAGCAGGAGAAACCCATGAAACCAAGAGAAATGCAGCCGATGCCCGCTTTAGACGAGTCAACCGTTGCCTTCACGCCGACGGGCAACAAGGAAGCGGACTTGGAAGCGTTGAGAAATTTGACTTGCGTGAAGTGTTCGCATTTGGCCAAGACGAGGAAGAACGTCGTTTTTGGCGTGGGCAATCCTAATGCGGAAATTATGTTCGTCGGAGAAGCTCCGGGAGCCGATGAAGACGCGGCAGGCGAGCCGTTTGTCGGCAAGGCGGGACAGCTTTTGACGAAGATGATTCAGGCGATGGGATTGACGCGAGAGCAGGTGTATATCGCCAACGTTTTGAAATGCCGACCGGATATGCCTCCGGGTTCCAGCGGCAATCGCAAGCCCACGTCGCAAGAAATGGCCACTTGCCTGCCTTACTTGCGCGCCCAGATACGCATCATCCAGCCGCGCGCGCTGGTGGCGCTTGGCGCGACGGCGTTAGAAGGGTTGCTGGGCCAAACCAAAATTCCCATGAGCAAACTGCGCGGCACATGGCAGGAATTTGACGGCATTCCCTTTATGCCCACGTATCATCCTGCTTATCTTCTTCGTGATCAAAGTATTGAGAAAAAAAGAATCGTTTGGGAAGATTTGCTGGCCGTGATGGAAAAAGTCGGGTTGCCCATTTCAGATAAACAGCGGCGGTATTTTTTAAAGGCAGTTTGACGCGGCATAGGGGAACCCTCACGGCGTTGTTATAAATTTCAAATTAAGACACTGCCCGATTTTTAAATGGACAAGGTTTTAAGAGGCATCATATTAAAATAAATCCGCGCGAATTTTAGAAAAGAGGAAAATATGACAAACCTTCCGCAAGACCCCAATGCCGCAACTTCATCGAAAATGGTGGTCATAACAAAACGGCCAAAGCAGCAGTATGCGTCTTTTATGGGGCAAATTCTAGGAAATCTCAACGACAAGATGGAGCTTCAGCATAACCATTTTCCTATCGTAGATGAAAGAGAGGAGCTTCACTTTGTTGAAGTGTACGAAACTGCCGGGAAAGTTGAGTTTTTTTTGGCACGCAGCGAAGAGGAAAATTTCATTAACGTTCCGGAAGAAAGAGTGGAAGCTCTCAAGGCTATTATTAAAGATCATGGGGTAAATTCCGATGAGTGCTTCCACCATAGGATGGATACCATAGAGAAAAGTCTTGAAGACTTACAGGCAACACCGCCTGAAGGCAAGGGTAAGACCCTTTAGCAGCCGAAAGGCTCGTTCTTGAAAGGGAATAGAACCAACATTGCCCTTATCCTTTGCTCCGCTCCTACATTGGCGAGCGGGCGAAAGGTTGCTAATACATTGCTGTCAAAAAAACTAGCCGCTTGTGTTTCCATCGTTCCGGGCGCGGAATCTCATTACGTTTGGAAAGGAAAACAGGAAAAAACGAAAGAAGTTTTGTTGTGGATCAAAACGACGAAAAATAATTTCAAGAACGTGGAAAAAGCCATTCGCGCTGTTCATCCTTACGAATGCCCGGAGATTGCGCAAATTCCTGTCACCCAGTGCTTCGAGGCTTATGGCAGGTGGGTGAAGAGACAGGTTGCTGGATTCCCGTTTGCACGGGAATGACATTTCTTTGAACGGTTGGCCCTTTTGTCGGTCTAATTTTCTAGAGTTAGTTCTCCCTGCGGGCATGCGTTT
>JAZDII010000094.1:0-13210 GCA_043805085.1 bacterium | reverse complement strand
GTCGAGGCAAGGTGCGGGACATTTTTTCATGGGGGGATGATCTTCTTTTAGTGGCGACGGATCGCATTTCGGCTTTTGATGTGGTGTTGCCTACGCCTATTCCCGGCAAAGGACTTGCGCTGACGCAGCTTTCGAAATTTTGGTTTGAAAAATTCGCTTACCAAATTCCGCATCATGTTCTTTCCTTCGATCTCCCTAAAGAATTGCAGGAGACGGAATGGGAGGGGCGTGTGATGCGTTGTCGTCGCGCTCAAGTGATTCCTATGGAATGTGTCGTGCGCGGTTATCTGGCCGGTTCGGGTTGGAAGGATTATCAAAAGACCGGCGCGTTGCAGGGGCAAGCCTTGCCCTCCGGTTTGCAACAAGCGGCGCGTTTGCCTCAACCGCTCTTCACGCCCACAACGAAAGCTGAAAAAGGGCACGATGTTCCTCTTACCGAAGCAGGGGCGCGCCAACATGTCGGTGACGAGTTGTATGAGGAATTAAAAAGGCAATCTCTTTACATTTATCAGTTAGCCCATGATTACGCCTTGGAGCGCGGCATCATTCTTGCCGACACAAAATTCGAGTTCGGTTGGATTGACGGCAAGGTGTGTTTGATTGATGAATTGTTGACGCCCGACAGCAGCCGCTTTTGGCCGGTGGATCAATATCAACCGGGCAAAGACCAGCCCAGTTTTGACAAGCAATACGTTCGCAATTATTTGTTGAGCTTGCCTGATTGGAATCAGCAGCCGCCCGGCCCTGAATTGCCGCCTCGCATCGTCGAGGAAACGCGGAGGAAATATCACGAAGCTTACGTTCGTTTAACGGGAAAAAAGCTGTGGTGAATGGCCGAGATTCCACCGACCCGCAAATTCAACAATGGATTGAGCAATGTCTGGCTCATTTGGCTCTTGAAAAAGGGCACGCGGTCAACACGCAATTGATGACGCGCTCTGTTTTGGAGCGGCTCGCCGCGTGGATGCAGAAGCATCACCACACATGGAACGACGCGCGGCACGAAACGCTCCTCGCGTATCTGAGCGATCAAAAAAAGGAGCGGCGGCTCGCGCCCGCTTCCATCAAACTGGAAGTCGTCGCCATCCGCTCTTTTTTTCGTTACCTGCATCAGGAAAAATTAATTCCGACCGATCCTTCGGAAAAATTGGACACCCCTCGCCTTTTTCGTTACCTGCCCGAAACGTTGAACGAAGCGGAAGTGGAGGCGATGCTTCAGGTGGCGCACGGTGACACGCCGTTGGGTTTGAGAAACCGCGCGATCATGGAAACGTTTTACGCTTCCGGTTTGCGCGTGAGCGAGCTGGCCGCGTTGCGCATTGAATTTCTTGATCTTTCGGAATATACCATGCGCGTTGTCGGCAAGGGCAACAAGGAGCGACTGGTGTTAATCGGATCAAAAGCGGCGCAAAGTTTGAACGCCTATCTTAACCACGGACGCCCGAAGTTAGTGACTTCGAGGTCGAAGGGAGAAGTGTTCATCGGCAAGGGAGGCCACGGCCTTTCGACGTTGCGCCTTTGGCAAATTGTCAAACAAACGGCAAAATGGGCGGGTATTAAAAAGAATGTTTATCCCCATCTTTTGAGGCATTCGTTTGCCACGCACCTCTTGAGCCACGGCGCGGATTTGCGCGTGATTCAAGAATTGTTGGGGCACGCTAAAATCAGCACAACGGAAATTTACACGCATGTGGATCAAGCGCGCCTCAAAGACGTGCATCTCAAATTTCATCCGCGAGCCGCTTTATGAAAGAATTAGAAAAAAATCTTGGTTATACTTTTACCAATTCCGCTTTGTTGGAGCAGGCGTTGACGCATCCTTCCATCAGTTACGAGTCCAAAAGAAAAATAGAGGACAATCAGCGCATGGAATTTTTGGGCGACGCGGTGCTGCAGCTTTCGCTGACGATTCTGCTTTACCGCAAATTTCCCGAAATGGACGAGGGACAGTTGACGCAATTGCGCGCGCAAATGGTGAACAAGACGATGTTGGAGCGTGTGGCGCTGGATTTTCATCTCGACCAATTTCTCATCCTCGGTCGCGGCGAAGAAATGAACCAAGGCCGCTTGCGCGCTTCTAATCTGGCGGACGCCATGGAAGCGGTCATCGGCGCGATTTTTGAGGACGCCGGTTTTGCTTCGATTGATCAGTGGATTGCAAAAGCCTTTGCTCCTCACCTCGAAAAAATTCTTCTCGCGCCTGTGACGGCTAATCCCAAAGGCGAGCTACAAGAGTTGCTCCAAGCGCGCGGGCAAGAAACGCCAACGTATGAAATCGTCGAAGAAAGCGGGCCGGATCACGCTAAAAATTATATCGTCGCGGTGAAAGTGAATGACGAGGAATTGGGGCGCGGCCAAGGCGGCAGCAAACGCGCAGCCGAAATGGAGGCTGCGGTTCAAGCGTTAGAGCGTATGAAAGGCGGCAATTAAAAGCGCTGTTAAAACGATGTTTGCCAAAGCGAACGGGAGAAAAATTTTCCATCCCAAGCCCATCAATTGGTCATAACGCAATCGCGGCAAAGTCCAGCGCAGCCAAATAAAAACGAAAACCAGAGCGGCGACTTTGCCGACGAAAACCGCGATATGAACAAAGCCGAACCACCACGGCGCGGCTTCCCCATTAAACCAAGGCAAAGGCAAGCTCCATCCGCCTAGAAACACCGTCACAACCATGGCCGACGCGGCAATCACCGCCGCATATTCACCCAAAAAGAAAAGGCCGAATTTCATGGAAGCGTATTCCGTGTGATAGCCGCTCACGAGTTCTGATTCGCATTCAGGAAAGTCGAAGGGCAAGCGATTGGTTTCGGCGAAAGCGGAAACAAGAAAGATGAAAAACGACAGCAAAAGCGGCGGCCACAAAAGCAAGTTCCTTACGGCGAAAGGAAACAAGGGGCACGCAAGCCAGCCGTGATGGACTTGGTATTGGACGATTTGGGAAAGGTTGAACTCGCCGACGATGAGAAAAACAGGAACAACGGCCAAGCCCATGCACAGTTCATAAGAAATCATTTGAGCCGCGCCGCGAATGCCGCCGAGAAGCGGGTATTTGGAATTAGATGCCCAGCCCGCCAAAGCAATGCCATAAACGCTCAATGAGGCGATGGCGAAAACAAAAAGAAGACCGATGTCTAAATTGGCGATCACCGCCGGAATGTTGAAAAGCGCAATGGTCTGTCCCGTCCAACCCCAGAATGGGCCAAGCCACGCAGCCAATGGACGCAAATCTATCGAACTGCCGAAGGGGATGACGCTGAAAACGACAAGCGCGGGCGTCATCGCTAAAACGGGCGCAAGGTGAAAATAAATTTTATGGACATGCGCCGGCGTGAATTCTTCTTTGAGCAATAATTTAAGGGCATCGGCAACGGGCTGCCCCATTCCCCACAAACGGATGTTCGTCAGAGGAATGCCGACGCGGTTCGGCCCAATGCGGTCTTGAATCCATGCGCTGATCCAGCGTTCCGCCAACACGGTGTACGATACCATGAACAAAACCGCGCCCAATACGCCGCCGATTTTGATGAGCGAGCTGATAAAAAAAATCCAGTTTTCCAGCATAGTTCACGCAAGGTTGAGTTGAATGCCCTCGTCGCCGATTTGATCCCAAGAAATGTTTCTCAACGGCGCGCAGGCTTTTATCATAGCGGAAAAAACAGCCGACGCTGAATCAAAACGAGTGTCGGCGGCGGAAGTTTCGCGGCTTAATTCGCACAAAATACGCCAATCGTCCAACGCTTCAACGGGAGGCAAGACGGCGCGGCGCAAACGTTGCAATCGGCCTTTGACGTTAATCATCGTGCCGTCTTTTTCCGCAAAACCGGCGGATGGAAGGATAAAATGAGCGCGACTGGATGCGGCGTTCGGCAACAGACCGACAAAAGCCAAAAGGTCGAGTTGGGACAACATTTCTTCCGTTATACCAGCTTGAGTCGGGTCTTCGTGAAAAACAAAAAGCGCGCGGATTTTACCGTTGGCAATGTTTTCACGGATGGAAGATAATTTTTCTCCTCCGTGCGAAATACCCAGCAATTGCGCGCCGCTGGCATTCGGATTGCGGTCTTGCGATTTGAGAAAATCGTCCCCTTGCCAAGAGCGTGGGACAATATCCATGAAGCCCACGTTGAAGGCGTCCGCCCATCGGCGCAAAAGAAAAAGTTCTTCATTGGTCATGCGCGCCGAAGCAATCACGGCGACTTGCTCGCCTTGGTACGGTTTCATACACTCTCGAATGCTCTCGTAAATTTCCTGCCACGCAACCGTTTCCCGTTTCCCGTTCCTTTGCAGAAGAGGTTGTCGGAAGCGGTCGGGGTGTTCTAAATGATGAAAATCGAGCCGCCCAAAATCGCACATCCAATGCGAGTTCACACCTTCGTTCACGCGCGGCGTGAGGCGATAAATTTTGCTTTCGCGCGAGCTAATGGTCACGTTGCACCCCGTGCCGCAAGAAGCGCAGACGCTCTTGGTTTCTTTCAAGAACCAAGACCTCATTTTGAAGCGAAAATCTTTGCTCGTCAGCGCGCCAACGGGACAGATGTCCACCGTGTTGAGAGAATACTCGTTATTGAAAGGTCTGTCGGGGTGCGCGGCGAGCGCGACTTGCCCTCCCCTTTTGACGAAACCCAGCACATCGTCGCGCAAAATGTCGCGCGTAAAACGAACGCAGCGCGAACACAAAATGCACCTTTCGTTGTCTAAAATAATGCGCGCGCCCAAATCCACTTGCTTAGATTTTTTAACCTTTTCTTCGATGAAACGGCTTCGACCGGAACTGAAATCAGAAGAGAACTCCTGCAGTTTGCATTCGCCGGCCTTGTCGCAAATCGGGCAATCCAAAGGATGATTGATGAGAAGAAATTCCAGCACGCCTTTGCGGCATTCTTGAATCAAAGGAGAATTAGTGCGAATGCCCATCCCTTCACTGATTTTCGTCCCGCAAGCAATCTGCGGGCGCGGCAGCCAGCGCAACTGCGGCTTGCCGTCCCCGCCTAAAATAAATTTCCCTTCAGCATCTTTTTGAGGAACGCCCTGCTCAAAAAAACACATGCGGCAGTTGCCTGCGATTTCCAGCTTGGGATGATAGCAATAATGAGGGATGAGCTTACCAAAGCGTTTAGCCGTTTCGATGACATTCAGCCCCGACGGCGATTGCACCCATTCACCGTCCAATTGAATGTTGAGCATCGTTGTTGGTTGGGAATGGCTCATGTTTTTGAAAGAGGAATTTGATCCGCAAATTCTTCGTGAAATTGCTCGATGAAACTTTGAACAGGCCACGCGCATGCTTCGCCAAAGGCGCAAACCGTGCGGCCCGCGATGTTATCCGCGATGCTTTTTAATAAAGCCGCGTCTTCCGTGCGTCTCCTACCCTGCGCGATGCGCTCTACAATTTTTTGCATCCACAACGTTCCTTCGCGGCAGGGCGTGCATTGGCCGCAGGATTCGTGCGCATAAAATTCGGCGATATTGGCCAAACATTCCGCCATGTTCCGCGTGTGATCCAAAACAATGATGCCGCCCGAACCCGCCATCGAACCAGCTTCGGCGAGCGAATCAAAATCAATGGGCAAATCGCGGAGCGAGCGTTCTTTTTCTTTGATCTTAAATACCCGGTCAGCGCGCAAAACCTTTGCCGAAGAGCCTCCGGGGATGATTGCTTTGAGACTGTTGCCCTCGCGCACACCGCCGCAGAAATCGTCAATCAACTCGCCGAATGTTATTGCGCCGCACTCGAACTCATAATAGCCGGGTTTATTTACGTCGCCGCTGACGCAAAGAATGCGCGTGCCGGTGTTGTTAGGCCGCCCTAACTTCGCGTATTCGTCGCCGCCCATGGCGATGATGTGTTTGACGTGGCACAGGGTTTCGGTGTTGTTGACAATCGTCGGCGAACCATAGAGGCCGATGGATGCAGGAAAATAAGGCGGCTTGATCCTCGGATAAGGCCGCTTGCCTTCGAGGGATTCGATCAACCCCGTCTCCTCGCCGCAAATGTAAGCTCCCGCGCCGCGATGAAGGTGAATTTTTAAATCATAGCCGGAACCAAGAATGCTTTTCCCCAATAAATTTGTTTGTTCAGCTTCTTGAATGGCGTGCTCTAAAATTTTCGCGCCCTGCGAAAATTCACCGCGAATGTAAATGTAAGCGAGATGAACGTTGTTGGCGCGGCACGCAATGGCCATGCCTTCGAGCAGTTGGTGCGGGTCTTTGTGAATGATTTGACGGTCTTTGAACGTGCCCGGCTCGGATTCGTCAGCGTTACAGATGAGATAAATCGGTTCTTTGCGATCGTCCACAAACGCCCATTTCTGGCCGCAAAGAAAACCTGCGCCGCCGCGTCCGCGCAGTTGTGATTTTTTCACTTCCTCGCGGATTTCCTGCGGTTTCATTTGAAGCAGAGCTTTTTTCCATGAGGCATAACCGTCGTGCTCCAAATAACAGGCCAAGTCGGTGGAATAACCGGCTTGGTCAATGTTTTTGAGGATGAGACGTTTTTCGGCGGGCATAATTTAAGCGCATTGCCGAACGATTTCTTCGGCTTTCTTTTTATCTACGGATTCATGTAGATCGTCGTTCACTATGACCGCCGGAGCCGCATGGCAAGCGGCGAGGCACTCGACAAATTCTAAGGTATAACGACTGTTCTTCTTCGTTAATTTTTTTAGAATTTCATAAGTGCGGTGCGAACCAGCCAGAAAACACGAGAGCGTGCGGCAAACTTTGATGTGAATTTTGCCCGTCGGCTCTTGACGGAACATGGGATAGAACGTCGCTAATTCCAGAACACGAATCGGCTCGACGCCGACAAGCGCGGCGATTTGTTTGATCCCCTCGCCTGAAACATGACCATGCGTTTCCTGCCACAAGTGCAGAAGCGGCATGAGCGCGCTGCGTTTGACCGGATAGCGCAAAAGGATTTCTTCCGCCTTGGTTTGAAATTCCGATGTCACCGCGAATGTTTATTTGAACTCGCCGTTTTTGGTGATGACATGATCGTTCAAGAAAATGATTTGCACTTCCGCATTGTTTTTACGGTAAATGTTGACTGTGCCAGAAGTAAAACCCATGTCCGACGTTTTAACCTCCGTCGGCTTGCCGAGGATGGCATGGACTTCTGCGCTGGTCATTCCCGTTTGCACTTTTTCAAGGTTTTGCGGCGTTAATTGATTGTTGCAAGCAGCTAAAACAAGGAGCGCGCACGCCGCGCCAAACGCGAGGATGTGATTTTTTGTCTTCATCGTTTTATTGTAACTTTATCGGTCGCATTCGCCCATTACAAAATCAAAACTGCCTAAAATCGCCACGGCGTCGCTGATGGAATGGCCGGGTAAAACATGCGGCAGAATGCTTAAATTGGCAAAAGACGGCGAGCGGATTTTGAGGCGATGAGGCGTTCCTCCTCCTCTGCTGTTGATATAGAAGCCAAGCTCGCCCTTTGGGTTTTCCGCCGAAAAATAAATTTCTCCCGCGGGCGCGTTGACGCCTTCCGTCACGATCATAAATTGCTGAATCAGCGACTCCATTTTTGTCAGAACTTTTTCTTTGGGTGGCAACACATTTTTAGGATCATCCACGCAAATCGGGCCGGACGGTAGCTTGGCGACGGCTTGTTTTAAAATGCGAAGACTCTCGCGCATCTCCTGCACGCGCACGAGGTAGCGGTCGTAAGAATCGCCCGTTGTTCCCAACGGCACATTAAACTCATACCGCTCATAATCCAGATAAGGGAACGCGCGGCGCACGTCATAATCCGCGCCGGAAGCGCGCAGATTCGGCCCCGTCACGCCATAATCCACGGCGTCCTCTTTTGTGATGACGCCAACGTCGCGGGTGCGGTTGATGAAAATGGCGTTGCGTTCCAAAAGGCGATTCGTCTCTTCCATTCTTTCCGGAAACTGGCGCATGAATTCTTTCAGGCCATTCAAAAATCCGTCGGGCAAATCCCGCGCGAGGCCGCCGATGCGCGTGTAGCTCGTCGTGAACCGCGCGCCGGTGAGAAGCTCGATGAGATTGTAAATTTTTTCGCGCTCCGTGAAGGTATGCAGAAAAACCGTGAACGCGCCGCAGTCCATGGCGTACGCGCCGATGCCGAGTAAATGCGCGGAAATGCGCGCTAGCTCGCAGCACATGACGCGGATGCAGCGCGCGCGCGGCGGCAGCTCGTAACCCATCAACTTTTCCACCGCGCAAGCATAAGCGACGTTATTGGCCAGCGGCGCGAGGTAGTCCAAGCGGTCGGTGTAAGGAATGAACTGCGTCCACGTCATGTTCTCCGCGATTTTTTCTTTACCGCGATGGAGATAGCCGATGTCCGGCGTTGCTTTGATAATCATCTCGCCGTCCAATTCCAAAATCAGCCGCAACACGCCGTGCGTGCTGGGATGCGACGGCCCCATATTGAGAACCATCTTCTCCCCAAGCGAGTCCGCGCGGGCCGCTTGGTCTAATACGTCGAGTTCTTGAACAGAAGCATTCATGACGTTGAGGGCTTAGCGCGAGGCTCGCGCTCTGTTGCGGAGGCGGCAGATTGCGTCACAAAAGGCCCGCCCGCCAACGGCGCTTGATGAGAAAAAGCGACGTCGGGCATTTCGCTGGGGATGCCTTCCAAGGGAAAATCCTTGCGCAAGGGAAAGTGCGGATAGCCTTCCCACATGAGGATGCGGCGCAAATCGGGATGACCGGAAAAGACAATCCCCATCATGTCATACACCTCGCGCTCGTGCCAATCCGCCGCGCGCCAAATTTTGCTTACGGAAGGCGCAATGCAGTTTTTTTCTTCCACCGCCGTCTTTACGCGCAAGCGCGTTTTGTCCGCTAAGCGGCGCAGTTCATAGACCAATTCAAAGCGCGGCTTCTTTCCGAGGTTGTCCACGCCGTTGATGTTCACCAAAAAATCGAAGCCGTGCTCGCGCTTCAACGCCGTCAGTAAATCGCCGATGACGGAGACGTCAGCCCGCCAGGCTTCTTCTCCTCTAAAAACGGGCAAACGCGAAATTTTTTCGCCGAACAAAGAGGCGCAAGATTGAAAAATTTCCTCTAAACTAAGCATACGTTATTTACGAAAGTGTTTTTCGTCTGAAATTTTGCGCTGCAACGTCATCAATCCCTCCAGCAACGCTTCCGGCCTCGGAGGACAGCCGGAAACATAAACGTCCACAGGCAGCAATTTGTCTATCCCTTGCAACACGGAGTAACAGCGATACATTCCGCCTGAACTGGCGCACGCGCCCATGGCAATGACCCATTTGGGTTCGGGCATTTGATCGTAAATGCGTTTCACGGTTAAGGCCATTTTATAAGTCACCGTGCCGGCAACGATGAGTAAATCCGCCTGCCGCGGCGAGAAGCGCATCACCTCCGCGCCAAACCGCGCCATATCATACCGAGACGAAGCCGCCGCCATCATCTCAATCGCGCAACAGGACAAGCCCATCGGCATCGGCCAAAGAGAATTTTGCCGTGCCCAGTTGATAACGGCATCCACGGTGGTCAACAAAACGTTGCCTTCCGCTTTTTGAGAACAATGAGCTGCTGCGGACATGACGATTAAACGGCAACCCGAATGGGAAGAATCACCGTGGTGATGCCTTCCCATTGCAATTGGCGTTGAATGGCAAAAGCAGTCTCATTATGCAGAAGTCTGTGGTAAAATTTTTCCAACCGGAAAGTCAGTTGACCGGCGAAAACGGTGGAACGCGGG
Source organism: bacterium (assembly GCA_043805085.1). Lineage (GTDB taxonomy): Bacteria > Verrucomicrobiota > Verrucomicrobiia > Methylacidiphilales > Verrucolacustridaceae > JAZDII01. Next base: position 3,510 of record JAZDII010000094.1, on the reverse strand, counting down.
AATTCTTTAGCGACGTTTTTGCAAATATCCACCGCGTTTTCAACGACATCCGTTGCGAGAGCAATGCGGTAATCCGCCGCAAAACCGAGCCGCCGCGCGACGTCCACGTATTTTTCCGCCCCTTGGCGAGCCGATTCTTCCAAAGCCGCAATTTCCGCCGCTCCTTTAAACGAGCCGGAATCAATGACGGCTACGGAAACAAAAATGATGTTGCGGTAAGTGTTGGGGAAAGTGGAGACGATGGAAAGAAGCGTGTGAACGCCAAAGCCGCTAAAAGAAGAAACAAGCTGAATGGCCGTTTGCGCTTTGGGATCGAACGGCGCCGTGTTCATTTCGCCTGTTGGCAGGTTGCTCAAAACGTCGTCGAGTTGCGCGACGCTTTTTTTCACCGCTTGATAGTGCTTGCGAATGAGATAACAAAAGCCCACGACCGACGCTGTAATGATGAACGTCATCCAACCGCCCTCGGTAAATTTTTCGACAGTGGTGATAACGAGAATGGAAAGACAAAGCAACAGGCCGATAAGGTGAACGCTTAAATGTTGTTTCCATTTTTTATCTTTTTGACGATTGATGATGTAAAAGCGGCTCATACCCAATTGAGACAAGGAGAATGTCAGGAACACGTTGATGGAATACATGATCACAAGGGCCGCAACAGAGCCGTGCGTGTAAAATAAAAGAGCTATGGCCGATATGCCCATTAATACCACACCGTTGCGCATGGTGAGGCGTTGGGACAAGGCAGCGAAGCGATGCGGCAGCCATGAATCCACCGCCATGTTCGCCATAACGCGCGGGCCGTCCGCAAAACCGGCTTGCATGGCCACGAGAAGCAACGCGCCTTCGGAAATAATCGTGATGAAGGAGAGCCAGTTTCCCATCGGCCAGTTGGAAAACAAGCCGTCAGCCAACACCGCGTTCAACGTGCGCCCTTCCACTCTTTTGACTCCGACCAAAGCGTAACAAAGCAGCAGCAAGCTAGCCGTAAAGGCGAGAGATACGGCAAGGTAAAGCATCGTTCTTTTGCCCGTTTGCGCCCGCGGCTCGCGCATGATTTGCAAGCCGTTGGACACGGCTTCAATACCCGTGTACGTGCCGCCGCCGAGCGAGTAAGCGCGCAGAAAAATCGCCGCTATGCCAATCCAGCCAATGGAGGCTAAATCTTGTTGAAAGCCTCCGTGAATCTGCTGCGCCAGAGGTGTGAATTGATCCGCATGGGAAAAAATACCATAAAGCAGCATGATAAAGTGCGTTGCCGCAAAAGTGACAAAAATAGGAGCTAAAATGACAATAGATTCTTTGATTCCCCGGATGTTGAGAATCATCAAAAAAACGATGAAAACGCATGCAACGGGAACCTTGAAGCGATGCCAATCAAGGGGAAGATAGCTAAACAGCGCGTCAACGCACGCGGAGACAGAAATGGTAATCGTCATGACGTAATCCACAAGCAGCGCGCCGCCGGAGATGACTCCCGCTTTTTTGCCAAGCATGTGCGTGGCAACGATGTAGCCGCCGCCGCCGAAAGGAAAATGCTCGATAATGCGCGAGTAAGTGTAAGAAATGATGAAGACGGTCAACGCTGTGGCGAGGCCCAAAAATATCGCTAAGTAAGCATGTTGGCCGAGGGCAAGGAATGCTTCTTCCGGGCCATACGCCGAAGAAGAAAGCCCATCTGCTCCAAAGCCAATCCACGCGAGAATAGGCACGAGGGCGAGTTTATGAAAAAGGCCCGGGTCTTTGAGTGTTTTGGGTTCGCCGAATATTTTGCGGCCAACAGTCTGAAAAAAAGACGGCTTGGGTTGATCTTCCATAAATTAAAAAAGAGGTGTCTTACGCTTTCTTTCGCGATCGCAACTTATCATAAGCCAGTGCCACTGCAAGGATAAGGACAACGCCGGCAAACTTTTGCAATGAATGGACGTGATAGTGGGCAAAAATATCAATGAGCAAAAGGACGCCGACATAACCCACAAGCACAAAGGCTGTTTTTTTCAAAATCGGCCATCTTTCAACAATTTTAATGCAGTAACCGGCGAATAAACGCAAAATAATGATACCGATAAAAACACCTGTGATCACCACCCAAAGTTTGGAACTCATTCCAACGGCAGCGACGACGTTATCCACGCTCAAAGTCAAATCCATCAATTCCACATGAAACACCGTCATCCACAGACCTGATTTTTTTGAAACGCCTGCCTCATGCGGATTCTTCTCGTCCTTCGCCAAAAGATGGGAAATCATCAAATAAATCAGATAAACCGCCCCAACGGCCTTAACCCATTGATTATTAATGATCCAACTGGCCAACAAGATAGCCACAAAACGGAAGAAATAGGCGCCGAAGATTCCCAAACGCAGAGCCAAAACCTTTTGCTTTCCGGGTAGATGAGAAACCATGGAGGCGATCGCCAAGGCGTTGTCCACCGAAAGCAAGCCTTCGATCACAATGAGAGAAATGATAATGGGAAAGGCGTCAATAATCTCGGCGAGTAGATTCATAGAATAAAAAGTTAAAATGTTGGCAGATGAAAAAACCTTTCAAACAAATTTTTTTTGCCTTGGCGAGCATTATCGGTATGATACGCCCCTTCAGTTTCTGAAATTGAAATTTTGGAAAAGCTGAATTAACTCTAATTGACACAAAAAAATGAAAACTATGCGTTATATCTTTTTAAGCCTTATTTTAACCGGTCTCTTTCTTGCATGGCCTCAAGCCAGTCAAGCAAGCGAAAGCGACATCATCCTGCCTGTCACATCCAGCGCGGAATTTAATCTCCTCGGTTACGCTATCCAAGGGTCAACAATCCTGTGGGCGGGTATCTTAGTGTGCCTTGCTGGCATGGTGTTCGGTTTTATTGAATACAAAAAACTCAAAAAACTTTCCGCGCACCAAAGCATGCTGGACGTGTCCAAGCTTATTTACGGCACATGCCGCACCTACCTTCTCCAACAAGGCAAATTGTTGCTCCTTTTGGAAATCCTCATCGCGGGCACGATGGTCTTTTATTTCTACTACCTCAAACAAATGCCCATCGCTCATGTGGCGTTGATTTTGCTTTGGTCGGTGCTCGGCATCGCGGGCGCGTTTTCCGTGGCGTGGTTCGGCATGTTGATTAACAATGTCGCCAACAGCCGCACGGCTTTCGCGGCCCTGCGCGGCAAGGCGCTTCCCCTTTCAGAAATCCCCACGCGCTCCGGTATGAGCATCGGCGTGTTGTTGATTAGCGTGGAATTGCTGGCGATGATTGTTGTGTTGAAGTTTGTGGATCCTTCCTTGGCCGGCGTTTGTTTCATCGGTTTTGCCATCGGCGAATCTCTCGGCGCGAGCGTGCTGCGTATCTGCGGCGGTATTTTTACGAAAATCGCCGACGTGGGCAGTGACATGATGAAGATTGTCTTCAAGATTAAAGAAGACGACGCGCGCAATCCGGGCGTCATTGCCGATTGCGCGGGAGATAACGCAGGCGACAGCGTCGGCCCAACGGCGGATGGTTTTGAAAC
>JAZDII010000093.1:0-15554 GCA_043805085.1 bacterium | reverse complement strand
GCCTATCCTTGTCGGCACAGACGGCAAGCAGAAGATGAGCAAGTCGTTTAACAACGCCGTCGGCATCTTAGACCCTGCCGATGATCTGTTCGGTAAAACAATGTCCATTTCCGATGAGACGATGATTCAATGGCGCGATCTTCTTGCGCTTCATTATGGGCTGACGGGCGCCGCGCCTGTTCATCCCATGGAGGCTAAGAAGGAGCTGGCGGAAGCCATCGTTGCGCGTTTTCACGGGAAACAAATCGGCAAGAAAGCGCGGGAGAACTTCGACGCTAAATTTTCCAAGCGCGATTTGGAGGGCGCGGACATGCCGCTCATGCAAGTGAGCGAGAACCCCATCTGGATCGTTAAACTTCTGCAAGAAATCGGCGCGGCATCCAGCGGCGGCGAGGCGCGGCGGCTCATCAACCAAGGCGCGGTGAAACTCGGCAGCGAAAAAATTTCCGATCCGAGCGCCCAAATCAACATCGAAGGAACGCCTATTTTGCAATCCGGCAAAAAATTCTTCGCGCGGCTTGAAGCCCCTAAATAACGCAACTTCCTCCATTGACCGGAATGTCTTAACTCACATTTAAAGAGGGTATGCTCGATAAGCTGCCCAAAGTTCGCTTGGAAGATTTTTTTTCCTACGCCGACCTTTATTGGATTCTTCAGCAGGTGCGTGATGAAGCGAAAAATCACCCCCAAGCTTGGACTAAATGTTTCAGTCTTCTGCAGAAGATATACAGCATTTTCCCTGATACCTTGGAGAGAAGGGCGACGCTTTCTCGGCATCCTATCAAGTTGTGGTCTTGCAAAGAAAAATTATCTTCAAAAGATAACACGAGCAGAATATCGCTGGAAAGACAGCTTAGTGATTTGATGAGTTGGGTTGCGGATAAAACGCCATCCATTTTGGTGGAAAACATTTCCGAGAACTTGGATTTTACCAGTGGAGCGGAGACGCTGGTTTTAATGAAAGACGGTTACGTCTACAAATTTTCTCCTACGAACCATGACGGGAAAATGGGGTTTGCAATTCACGGCCTTACTCAAATCAACATGCCGTCTTATTCTGGTGTCAGGGTTCTTATAGAACATGCTACGCCGGAGCAATATGTGCAACGCATGGAAACGGTGAACAGGTTAAAAAGTTGCATTCCCTGTCAGATCGAAGGAATCACCAAGGACAACGTTTTGATTACAAAGGAAATTGAGCGCGAGCCGTTAAAGGATTTTTGCGAAAGAGAAAACATCTCTCTTTCAGTGAAGAAAAACGAGTGGGCGGATTCCATCGGAGGTGTTTGGTTGAAAAACGAAGACCCGTCTTATGCGCCTGCCCAAAGTCAACTGTTGATTTGGGATCAAGAAACGAGCTCCTTTTTGATGCTCGCGGACGCGCGCGATTGTAATATGTTTGTGGATCAAAATGGCAATGTTTTAGCGAATGATCTCATGCCTTACAGCGTTGCGCCTATGGACTTGGAGCAGCATCCTGATTTGGCGGAAAAAGCAAAGGCTGTGGTGTCTTTGCAACAGCAGCGTGAGCCAAGTTTTATATTACCGGAAAAATACGCTGGTGTTTTAGAAAAATTTCCCTCTCCTTCGCTTGAAGGAGAAGCCCTTTTAGCGGGTGGTTTTGTAAGGCGATATTAGCCACTACCCCGCCTTGACATGCTTGCTTAGGAACTGTTAGCTAGTTCCATGCTTCGTTACTTTTTTGCAGGGGCGATTTTTGCGATGGCAACTCTGTCCCTTGCTTCCGCTCAAGATCAGCCTGCTTCAGAGAAGTCGGCTGGTGTGCCGAAGATTGATTTGGGGACAACTCCGCCCGTTGAGACGGCTAAAGCGGAGTGGGATTTGCCGGTGCAGTTGGACAAGCGCGTCGGCGTCGGGAAGATTTATGATTTTTTGAATGATGCGACCATCACCAAAACAGGCGGCAATCGGCCTTTGAATTTTGAATTGAAGTATTTCAGTCACGGCGCGGTGACGAAGGAGCAAAAGAAGCAAAAAGCGGGTTGGTATTATGTTGTCCATTGGGGGAATGACGGCGCGCCTGCGGATTTCACGTTGAGGTTTGATTACCGCCAAGCCAAGACCAAGGACGAAGTGCATTCGTTGTCAGTGAAATTTCCCAAGGCCGCCGGTTCGCATAAGGCTTCTTTTTCCGTCGTTGGCGACGCTTATCAAAACGGCGGCAAAATCACGTCATGGCGCGCTGCCGTCGTGCGCGATGGGGTGATTGTCGCCCAGAAAAAGTCTTACGTTTGGTGATGTTGTATGTCTTCCACGTTATTTGACATCGTTCAAAAGGGCGGCCCGATTATGTGGTTTATCTTTGCCGCCAGCGTCGTGGCCGTGGCGGTTTTTATTGAAAGAGTGCTCTTTTTTCATCGCAGCGCGGCGCCTGTGGACGCTTTTTTGAGCGGCATTTCCAATCTGTTGCGGCGCGGCAAATATGAGGAGGCGTTGGAACGTTGCAACGAGACTTACGGGCCGGCGGCGCGAGTGGTTCAGGCCGCCATTTTGAAACGGTATTTGCCGAAGGCGGAGCTGAGGGAGATTGTTCAGGAAGTGGCGCAGATGCAGGTGCCGCGCTTGGAATCCAACATGCGCATTTTGGCGACAATCGGGGCGATTGCGCCGCTTTTAGGTCTCCTCGGCACGGTGACAGGAATGATGAGCGCGTTTATGACGATTAACCGCGCCGTGAATCCCGCGCCCATCAGCGAGCTGGCTGGTGGCATCTGGGAAGCTCTTATCACAATGGCTGGGGGACTCATCGTCGCCATTCCTTCTTACGTCGCTTACAACTTTCTTTGCTCGCGGATTCAGGCGATTATTACCGATATGGAGCGTTGCGGCATTGAGGCGGTTCAAATCCTTGCCGAACCGGTAACGGAGGGAACGGCGGATGCCAACGCAGAAGGGCATCATCTTTCCCATGTTCACCATCATGCCCAACACGCCCACGAACACACAAAAAATTCGTGAAACTACGGCGGACAGTGGATGTCGTCAAAGGGCCTCCGGATTTGGCGCCGTTGGTGGGGGTGGTGCTTCTCCTTTTTCTTTTTTTCCTGCTGACTTCGTCCTTTGTTTTTCAACCCGGCATTAAAGTGGAATTGCCGCACGGAGTGGGAGCGGGCGGCGTGAGCGCGCGGTATATTGTTTCCATTTCTTCTCAAGACCCGCCGTTGATTTTTTTCAACGACCAGCGCGTTTCCATGGAAGACCTTGGAGAAAAGTTAAAGCAAATCTCTAGCAAAGAAGCGGACGCTTCCTTGATTTTGAAAGCTGATCACCGCGTGCCGCATGGAGTGGTAGTGCAGGCGATGAATCAAGCTCTTGAGGCGGGGTTGTCCATTGTCATCGCCACACAGCCGGGGAAGGGAGAACCTCCGGCGTCAACACCTCCCAAGCCATGACGTTGCATCAACTCTGGGATTTTTTGGTTCCGGAAGAAAAGCGTCCTTTGGGATGGCTGATCTTTTTTGCTTTGTTGGCGCATGTCAGCGCATTTTTTCTTTTCAAATCGGAAACCTCTTACCTCAAGCCTGTGCAGACGTTTCAACCTCGCGTGATGTTGATGCGTTCCGTGGAAACGAGCGTCGGCGGGATGACGTCGGGTTGGGTTGATCTGCTTGATCCCAGCATGATCGCTCTTCCTCTTGCTCAACTGGCGGACGAAGGGTTCAAAAAAGACGTGAGCCGTTTGCAAAAAATTTGGCCTGTGAAATTTCCTTCCTCCCTTCTTGTTCCTGCGTCCGTGCAGACGGCGCATTTGTTTGTTACTTTAGGAGAGCTGACCAAACGGGCTGCGGCTTCCATCTCCCTTCCTCGCGCCAAACCCATGCCTGTGCCGATAGAAACTCCGCCGCCTCTTAGCGGCACGGCGGTTCAATTTTTCGGCGGCCTAACGAAAAGGGAGGCGGTCAAGCGCGAACCCTTACCCCAGCCGGAATCGCCGCTTGCTCTAAGGCCATCCGTGTTGCGGCTCGCTGTGGATGAGCAAGGCGTGGTGGCGCATGTCTTTTTGGATGAGTCCAGCGGCGATTCGGCGATTGATCTTCAGGCCGTGAAAAATCTGCGCAATTGGCGTTTCGCGCCTTTGACGAAGAAAACGGAGCCGACTGCAGACAAACTTCAATGGGGCCGCGCTACGGTGTTTTGGGACATTCAATCGCCTTCTAAGGGGCCTATTGCGCCATGAACGTCAGTCTTGTCGCGCTTTTTTCGCTCTACCTCTTGGTTTTTCTTGCGGCTATTCTTGCGGCGTGGATAATTTTCCTGTGGCAGCGCAGACGCTCCGCCGCCCGCGCGCGCCACTTTTTTATTTGCGCTGTTTGCGGCAAGAAAATCCGATTGGAGCCGCCTCTGACGCGGGTGCGTTGCCCGCGTTGCGGGGCGCGCCGCGAGCGTAAAAAATAGAAGGAGTTATAAAAATATGGGTATGTGGATTGGCAGAAACCGTAAAGCCCGCGTGACGTACGGTTTTGACGAAATTGCATTAGTGCCGGGCGAAGTGACGATGAACCCCGCCGAAGTGGACATCTCGTTCCAGATAGGCAAGCACACGTTTAAGATACCTATTCTAGCTTCCGCTATGGACGGCGTGGTGGACGTGCCGTTTGCGATTGAGATGGGCAAATCGGGCGGCCTTGCCGTGCTCAATCTTGAAGGCGTCCAAACGCGTTACGATAATCCCAAGGATGTTTTGTCCAAAATCGCTCAAGCCGATAAAGAGGAGAGCACGCGCTTCATCCAGCAACTTTACGTGCCGCCGGTTAAAGAGGAATTGATTGCCAAGCGAGTGAAAGAGATGAAGGCGGGCGGCGTTGTTGTCGCCGTTTCTTCCATTCCGCAACAGGCCGAGCGCTACGGACGTATCGCGCAAGAAGCCGGCGCGGACATTTTTTTCATTCAGTCCACCGTCTCTACCGTTCGCCACATTTCCACCCAATACAAAAGCCTCGATTTGGCCAAGTTTTGCAAAGACATGAAAATCCCCGTCATCATCGGCAATGCCGTGACTTATAACGTCACGCTTGAGCTGATGGAAACGGGCGTTAGCGGTGTGCTTGTCGGCGTCGGCCCGGGCGCGGCTTGCACCACGCGGGGCGTGCTCGGCCTCGGCGTGCCGCAAGTGACCGCCACGGCGGATTGCGCCGCCGCGCGAGATTATCATTTTAAAAAAACGGGGCGTTACGTGCCCATCATCACCGACGGCGGCATGGACAAAGGCGGCGACATCTGCAAAGCCTTCGCATGCGGCGCGGATGCCGTGATGATCGGTTCCGCTTTCGCGCGGACGAAAGAAGCTCCCGGCGGCGGCTACCACTGGGGCATGGCCACGCCTCACGCCAACTTGCCGCGCGGCACGCGCGTGAAAGTCGGCGTCACCGGCAGCCTGCGGCAAATCCTCTTCGGACCGGCTTCGCTGGACAACGGCTCGCAAAACCTCGTCGGCGCGCTCATGACCTGCATGGGCAACGTCGGCGCGCCCAATCTCCGCAAACTCCAAGAAACCGAAATCATCATCGCTCCTTCTATTAAGAGTGAAGGCAAACTACTTCAGACCATTCAGGGAATCGGGATGGGGAGTGGAAAATAAGCGGTTGATTTTTCAGTCATGCCCGACCGCATTCTTATTCTTGATTTTGGTTCGCAATACACGCAGGTGATTGCGCGGCGAGTGCGCGAGTGCGCGGTGTATTCGGAGATTCTGCCGTTTCCCACGCCGGCGGCGAAGATTGCCTCGCTGCGGCCTAGCGGAATTATTCTTTCCGGCGGCCCGGCGAGTGTTTATGCAAGCGGCGCGCCGCAGGTGGACGCCGGTGTTTTTGACTTAGGCATTCCTGTGCTCGGCATTTGTTACGGGATGCAGTTGATGAGCAAATGGCTCGGCGGAAAGGTGGAAGGAAGCAAGCGGCGCGAGTACGGCATGGGCGCGCTGACGATTAAAAAAAAGTGCGATCTTTTTAAGAATCTGCCGCGCGAGCTGCAAATCTGGAACAGTCACGGCGACAAAGTGGCTGTTTTGCCGAAGGGCTTTCATACTGTCGCCGTGACGCAAAACTCGCCGCACGCGGTCATCCAGCGCGGTCATCTTTACGGTTTGCAATTTCATCCGGAAGTTGCCCACACGCCGCGCGGCAAGGAAATCATCCAGAACTTTGTCCACCGCATCTGCGGTTGCGGCAGCTCGTGGACGATGAAATCCGTCATCGAGCATTCCGTCGAAGAGATTCGCGCGAGGGTAGGGAAGGAGAGGGTCATCCTCGGCTTGAGCGGCGGCGTGGATTCCAGCGTGGCGGCAGCTCTGATTCACCGCGCCATTGGGAATCAGTTGACGTGTATTTTTGTGGACAACGGTTTGCTGCGTTTAGGTGAGACGGAGACGGTGAAAAGTATTTTCGGCAAACATCTCGGCCTGAAACTCAACGTTGTGGACGCTTCCAAAATTTTTCTCCAAAAACTCAAAAATGTCAGCGATCCGGAGCGGAAACGCAAAATCATTGGCCACGAATTTATCCGCGTTTTTGAGCGCGCTGCGGCCAAGGCGGGCAGGGCAAAGTTCCTCGCCCAAGGCACGCTTTATCCCGACGTCATCGAAAGCGTGCCGATTGACGGCAACCCCGCGTCGCTGATCAAATCGCATCACAACGTCGGCGGGTTGCCCAAGCGCATGAAGCTTGCGCTAGTCGAGCCGTTGCGCCAGTTGTTCAAAGACGAAGTGCGCAAAGTTGGCGAAGCGATCGGCCTTTCCAAAGAAATCGTCTGGCGACAGCCGTTCCCCGGCCCCGGCCTCGCCGTGCGTTGCCTTGGCCCTATCACGGCCCAGAAATTATCCATCCTCCGCAACGCCGACGCCGTCGTCGTTGAAGAAATGAAAAAGACCGGCTGGTATGACAAAGTCTGGCAATCCTTTGCCGTGCTGTTGCCGTGCCGCAGCGTGGGCGTCATGGGGGACGAGCGCACGTATGACTTTACCATCGCGGTGCGCATCGTGCAAAGCCTCGACGGCATGACCGCCGATTGGGTGCAAATGCCGCATGAAATTTTGGGCGTCATTTCCAACCGCATCATCAACGAAGTCAAAGGCGTCAACCGCGTCGTCTATGACATCTCTTCCAAGCCGCCCGCAACGATTGAGTGGGAGTGATTTTATGACCGATAATCGTTACCAACGCGGCTTGAAAAAAATTCAGGAAATCCATGGCGAGGCCGGTAAAAAGGTCATCGAGAGCATGGAGGCGATTTGTCCCGACTTGGCGCGGTTCATTTTGGAATTTCCGTTTGCCGAGATTTACACGCGGCCCGGTTTGGACACGAAAACCCGCCAGCTCATCACCATCGCCGCGTTGACGACGTTGGGTAGCGCGCCGACGCAACTCAAAGCGCACATCCGCGGCGCGTTGAACGTCGGTTGCACGGAAGAAGAAATCAAAGAAGTTATTTTGCAAACGACCGTCTATGCCGGTTTCCCCGCCGCCAACAACGCGATGATCGTCGCTGGCGAAATATTTAAGGAGAAGAAATGAACATCGAAGTCGCTGTTTTATGTGACGCCGCGACGGATTCGCACGGCAAACTGAACATCCTCGGCGTGTTCAACACCATCTTCGCTCGTCAATTTCCCGTCATCCATCCGCATTGCGCCGTTGCCCTGCGCGTCAATTTTCAAAAGGCGGAAGAGGGCGCTCATGCCATCAAAGCGGAATTCGTCAACGCCGACGGCCAGCCCATCATGCCGACGTGCCGCATCGCCGCCGAAGTCAAAGTCCCTGACGACCTCGCCAGCATTTCCTGCAATTTCATCGTCAATATCCAAGGGTTAAAACTCAACCAACCGGGCGATTATTCCGTGGATATTTTTGTGGATGACGCCGAAGCCACCAGCATCCCGCTTTTAGCAAAGCAGGTTTCAGCCCCGCCGGTTTGAGTCGGCATTTTCGGTTGCTTTAAACAAATCCATTTGCGGAAGCGGCGCGTCTTTGACGCCGCATTGTTGACTGGATTTGGCGCGGCGAGGCGCGGCAAGGGCGGGTTGGCCTGTCGCGTCCAATTCTTTTTCTTCTAAGTTGCGGAGGATTTCTTTCGCGCGGTCGAGGACGGAGTGAGGCAGGCCGGCTAAGCGCGCGACTTGGATGCCGTAGCTTTTATCCGCGCCGCCGTGGATGATTTTGCGCAGAAAAATAATGCGATCCTGCCATTCCCGCACGGCGACGTTGTAATTTTGGACAGACGGCAAAGCGGCGGCTAGTTCGGTGAGTTCGTGATAATGCGTGGCGAAAAGCGTTTTGGCTTTGACGACGTTGTTCAGATGCTCCGCCACGGCCCAAGCAATGCTCAAGCCGTCGAACGTGCTCGTGCCGCGCCCGATCTCATCCAAAATGACGAGACTGTTTTTCGTCGCGTGATTCAGAATATTCGCCGTCTCGTTCATCTCCACCATGAACGTGCTTTGGCCGCGCGAGAGGTCGTCGCTCGCGCCGATGCGCGTGAAAATGCGGTCGAGAATCGGCAGCCGCGCGGACTTCGCCGGAACGTAAGAGCCGATGTGGAACAAAAGCGCGATGAGAGCGACTTGGCGGATGTAGGTGCTTTTGCCCGCCATGTTCGGGCCGGTTAAAATAATCACGCGATTGGTTTCCTGATCCAAGCGCGCGTCGTTCGGCACGAATGTTTCCTCACGCAATTGTTGTTCGAGAACAGGGTGACGCCCTTCGATAATTTCAAACAAGCCGTTCGCGCTAAATTCGGGGCGGCAGTAATCGCGCAGCCGCGCCAGATGGGCAAGACTGGACAACACGTCGAGCTGCGCCAGCGCGCGCGCGGCCTCTTGAATTTCGCCCGTTTTCTCCGCGACTTTTTCCCGCACGTCGAGAAAAAGTTCATACTCCAGCTTCCGCGAGCGGTCTTCCGCGCCGAGGATTTTTCCTTCCATTTCCTTCAACTCCGGCGTGATGAACCGTTCCGCGTTCACCATCGTTTGCTTGCGGATATAATCGGACGGAACTTGAGCGAGATTGGCTCTAGTGAGTTCGATGTAGTAGCCGAAAACCTGATTGAAGCGCACTTTGAGCGACTTCACGCCCGTGCGTTCCTGCTCGCGTTTTTGAAGCTCCGCGATCCAATCCTTGCCGCCGCGCATCGCCGCGCGAAGCTCATCCAGAGCAGCGTTGTAGCCGTCGGCGATGATGCCTCCTTCCTTCACTGAAAGCGGCGGGTCTGCCGCAATCGCGCGTCGAACGAGTCCGATGATTTCCGGTTGATCTTTTAAATGCCGCGATAATTCCTGCGCCATCGGCGCGCCCAATTTTTCCGCCATCGCGCGCAATGTCGGCATACGTTCGAGCGACAGGCGAATCGCTTGCAAATCCCGCGCGTTGCCCGCTCCGGCGATGCGCCCGATGAGCCGCTCCAAATCCCGCGCCTCACGCAATTCCTCACGGAATTCGTCCAACCGTCCCACGTCGTCCAAACAAGCGGCGACGACTTCCTGCCGCGCTTGAATTTGTTCCTTGTTGCGCAAAGGCCGCAGAAGCCAGCCGCGCAGTTCGCGTCCGCCCATAGCCGTGACGGTGTGATCCATCGTCTTCAGCAAGCTCGTGTCCGCGCCGGATGCGGAATGACTTTCCACGAGTTCCAAATTGCGCTGCGTCGTCGCGTCGAGCGCGAGGCAATCCGCCGTCGCGTACGTTTTCAGCCGCGTCACATGCGCGGCGGGATTGCGCAGCGCGCGCGTGACGTAGTGAATCAACGCGCCCGCCGCTCCAATGCCCGCCGAGAGCGAGCGGCAGCCGAAGCCGTCGAGCGATTGAATTTTGAAGTGATCACGCAGCGCGGCAGAAGCAGACTCCGGCTCGAACGCCCAGTCTTCGTAGGCCGTGAAGGCAAGAATCGTCGGCACATTCGCCCAGTCCTGCTCGGAAGGATGAAGCAGCTCCTTGGGTTGCAGGCGGAGAATCTCATCCTGAACGCTTCGCAAATCCGGCATCTCCGTCGCTTGAAAATCGCCCGTCGTTAAATCCAAAAACGCGAATCCGTAACGCTCCTTCAGCCGATGCGTCGCGGCGAGGAAGCGGTTTTCCTTCGGCGAGGTGAGGTCGAGATTCAACACGCAGCCCGGACTGAACACTTGCGTAATCGCGCGATCCACCACTTGACCGGGCTTCGGTTCGGACACTTGATCGCACACCGCCACACGCTTGCCGGCTTGAATAAGTTTGCCGATGTAATTTTCCGCCGCATGAGCGGGCACGCCGCACATCGGCACGCCGTTGCGCTTCGTCAGCGTCAGATTCAGAAGAGCCGCGCCTTCTTTGGCGTCCTCAAAAAACATCTCGAAAAAATCCCCCAAGCGAAAAAGCAAAAGAGAGTCGGCGGGCGATTCCCGCTTCACGCGCTGGTACTGCCTCATCATCGGCGTGAGGTTTTCGGACATAGTCCTTCACTTAAGCAAAGTTCGCGGTTGAATCACAGCCTAAACGCTTTTCATTTTTGCGGACGCAAGGCAGACTTGGCTCATGCGCATCGTCGCCACAGGTCTTGTCGGGCAATATCCGTTTGGCGGAGTGGTTTGGGATTACTTGCAATACCTGCTCGGCTTCCGCGCGTTGGGGCATGACGTTTATTACCTCGAAGATTCTGGCTCGTGGCCTTACGATCCCATCAATAAAACCATCTCGGCGGACTGCTCCTACAACGTTCGTTTCCTCGGTCAGATCATGGAAGAGTTTGGTCTTGGCGATAAATGGATTTACCGCAATGCCGCCGACAACAAATTTCACGGCGCGGGCGAAAAGCTGGCGCGCGAGCTTCTCAAAGACGGCGATTTGCTGCTCAACGTTTCCACGGCAAGTTGGTTGAGGGATTACGACATGGGCATCAAGCATCAGATGTTCATTGACGGCGACCCCATGTTCACGCAAATCGGTTTGCTCGACGCTAAGCAGAGCGACTATGCCGCACGCTTGCGCGCGCATGATAGCCATTTCACTTTCGGCCTGAAAGTCGGTGACGCCGATTGCAAAGCGCCGGACACGGGCATCCGATGGAAAAAGACCGTCCAGCCCATCGCGCTTGAATACTGGCCGTTTGAAAAGGATGAATCCAACGGCCATTTCACCACCGTCATGAACTGGGCCAGTTATAAACCGACCGAGTGGCAAGGCGCAATTTACGGCCAGAAAGATTTGGAATTTCAAAAATTCATGGATTTGCCGCAACACACTCCTCAAAGCTTCCTCGTCGCCATGGGGCAGGGCGTCGGCAGCAAGCGGCCTACGGAATTGCTGAAACAAAAGGGTTGGCAAATCGTCGAGCCGGATGAGGAAATTCCCGACCACCGCACCTACCGCGAGTTTTTAAGAAAATCCAAAGCCGAATGGAGCGTCGCCAAGCACGGCTATGTCGCGGGTAACACCGGTTGGTTTAGCTGCCGCAGCGCGTGCTACCTCGCCCTTGGCCGCCCTGTTCTCGTGCAGGACACAGGCTGGACCGAGAAACTGCCGCACGGCGAGGGCTTGCTCGCTTTCCGCACGATGGATGACTGCGTCTCCGGCATCGAATCCATCAACAGAGACTACGAAAAACACCGCCGCGCCGCCCGCGCTTTTGCGGAAAAATATCTCGACGCTAAAATCGTATGCCACGATTTGCTCGTCCAAGCGGGTTTAGAGAAGAAATAAACCCCTTGCGTGTTTCCTGAAGTCCTTCCGGACAGTAAAACCGCCTTTATACACTCCCTTGACGGGAAGCGGGTTGGCTCTCATTGAGAGTTTAATGAGCGATTTGAAGTTCAGCGACATGAGTGACAAAGAGCGGAAAGCGTTGGACTGCATTATATTAGATGCTTTTGGGAATCATTATCATGAAAAAGAAATCATTGAACTTGGTCAACGTGTTGTGGATCAGGATTTTAAAAAAATGCCTCCGCACAAACGCAATGCTTTGGGCGAGGTTTTGGCTGTTGCGCGTCATGCCGAGGTTCCTCTTCCTCATCTCACAGATTTAATCATTCACCATCTCAAACTTGATCCCCGTTCCGATGAGGCCAACGTGATGCATGCCATCGCTGACATGGCGGCGCAAGACACGGCTCATCCTTTTCATAACAGCCGTCATGTAGGCGACACGCTGATCAGTTTAATGGCTTTATGGCATGCCAATGAATTGCCGTTGGAGCGTTTGCCTGCGCATGTGATGAAAATGCTGGGGCATGACCTGCGCCATCCCGGCCTTACCAATCAGCACAGTTCTTTTGCGCAACGAACAGGCGGGAAAGAGTACATTGAGCGCGATTCTCTCAAAGTGCTCGGTTTGGCGGAAGAAAACGGCAAGGTCGTTATTTTAGAAAACAGTGTTTTCAACGGCATTCGAGATGAAAAGAGGCGGCAGGAAATTGTCGAAACTGTTTGGCAAGGCGTTTTGGATACGGAGCCTACCAACGCAGGCAATGTGCGGCGGGAATTTTTGGGCGTTTGGAACGCATGGGCAGACGGAAGAGGATCGGAAGAAAGATTCAATCGTTGGCTGGAAAGGGTTGTTGCGTTGCGCGCCGATATTTTGCCGTCGCAGACCTATTACGGCAGTAAAAGTCTTGCTCACACTTTGTGCGAGGAATGGAAAAAAGCTCTCGATAGAGAATCGGGATTAACAGAAGAACAGAGAGCCTCAAAATTGAGTGAAATTGAGAAAATTATTTCACCCAAGGGTCAAGCGACTTTTATTAACAGCAACGGGCCTTGCACGCCCGGAGAATTTAAAATGGGACTATTTCACGAAAAAATTTGGTTGGTGAATAAATTTCTTTATGACCGCGACTTTGCGCCTCAATTAGGTTTCGAAAGGCCGTCATTTCCCGATAGAACTGCGAGAGATGGCTTCGATGCCGGAATTCCAAGAGGGCGGCTTGTCGTTTTGGAAGCGTTTTGCGCGACGAGTTAAACCTCATCCACCGTTGTTGTTTCTATTAGCAAAGCGGCGGCGCGGATTGGGCGCGATGTCCCGCGCCCCGATTTTTACGTTGTCCACTCCCAGCAAGGCGCGTAGGCGGGCGAAGAGTTCGATGCTCGGCGCGACGCGGAAGGACTCGCCTGTTTCCAGCAACGCTTCGCCGGACGGCGTGGCGATGGCGAGGCAAACGGGAACGGTTCCTGAAAAACGAGAGAGAATATCGCGGATGGAGGCAAAGAGGCTTGCTTCCGTTGATTGAGAGCGGGGAATGACGAGGTGGATTTCCTTCACCAGCCGCTCGCAAGCTCTGGCAAGGGTGAACACTTCGTTCGTGCGGAAACGCTGGCGGCCTTCGTCTTGATTGTCCATGTGGCCGGAGATGACAAGCGGCGCGCCTTCGCTCAACAACGCGCCCATCTCGGTGTACATGCCGGGGAAAATCATCACTTCCATGCGGCCCGTTTGATCTTCCACCTGAAGCCGCGCGTAGGGCCGCCCGTCTTTCTGCGTCGTTCTGACTTCAATGGCCGTGATGACGCCCGCGATGCGCACGGGGCTGTCGTCGGTCAATTCCGAAGCTTCGCCGAGGTCGAGCGTGCGGAAGCCGCGCAAGTCCGCTTCAAACTCGTTCACCGGATGCCCCGTGATGTAAAAGCCGAGCAATTCTTTTTCGTAAGCGAGCTGTTGGCGCATCGGCCACGGCGGCGTGTTAGGAAAAAGAGGCGGCGCGGAAGCGGCTTCGCCGAGCATGGAAAAGAGGGAAGTTTGTCCTCTGGCTTTGTCATGAGCGGAGGAAGCGGCTTGAGAAAGAGCTTCGTCAATTTGCGCAAAAAGCGCGGCGCGGTTGGAATGAAAGCTGTCGAACGCGCCGGCTTTGACGAGGCTTTCCACGGTTTTTTTGTTGATGGATTGGAATTCCACGCGCTGGCAGAAATCATGCAATGACGTGAACGGACCGCCTTCAGCGCGGGCGCGGAGCATGGCTTCCACGGCGGCGTTGCCGACGTTTTTGATGGCGGCGAGGCCGAAGCGGATTTGCTTCGGCCCGACGGTGAACAGCAGTTCGCTTTCGTTGACGGACGGCGGCAGGATTTCGATGCCGAGGTTGTGCGCTTCGGCGACGAAGAGGGCTATTTTGTCTGTGTTGTCCAATTCATTGGAAAGCAACGCGGCCATGAAGGGCACGGGATAGTTGGCTTTGAGATAGGCTGTGTGATAAGCAATCAAGCCGTACGCCGCGCTGTGGGATTTGTTGAAACCGTAACCGGCGAATTTTTCGAGTAACTCAAAAATGCGCTTGGCCTGTTCCGGCGGGATGGCGTTTGCCGCGGCGCAGCCTGCGACGAAGATGTCGCGCTGCTTGTCCATTTCCTCCTGCTTCTTCTTGCCCATTGCGCGTCGCAGGATGTCTGCTTCGCCCAGCGTGTAGCCCGCTAAAAGACGCGCCGCGCTCATGACTTGTTCTTGATAAATCATGATGCCGTAAGTGTCGGCGCAGACTTTTTTCAGGAGCGGGTGTTCGTACTCGAACGCGACTTTCCCTTTCTTGCGCTTGACGTATTCATCAATCAAATCCATCGGCCCGGGGCGGTAGAGCGCAATGAGGGCGATGATGTCGTCAATGCTCTGGATACCGAAAATCTGGCACGTGCGGCGCATGCCGGGCGATTCCACTTGAAACACGCCCACGTTTTGCGCGCGGTTGAGAAGCTCGAACGTTGCCGCGTCGTCCAAAGGAATATCGTCCGGCGTCAATCGTTTGCCGATGGATTTTTCGATCAGCTCAAAACAATCCTGAATCACCGTGAGGGTTTTTAGGCCGAGAAAATCCATCTTCAGCAGACCGATGTCGCCCACCGGCTCCATTGCGTATTGCGTGACGATGCCGCCCGTATCGTCACGGGTGAGGGGGAGATAATTGGTCAAATCACCGTCAGCGATCACCACTCCCGCGGCGTGAGTGCTGGTCTGGCGCGAAAGGCCTTCCAGCGTGATTGCGTTGTCAATCACCTCGTGAATCGTTTCATCGTCCGCGTAAATCTTTTTCAATTCCGGCACGGTTTCCAACGCTTTTGGAATCGTCATTTTCAAATCGCGCGGAATCAAATCGGCAATGCGCGACGCCTCGCCGAAGCTCAAGCCCATCACTCGCGCCACGTCGCGCACGGCCATCTTTGCGCCGAGCGTGCCGAAGGTGATGATTTGCGCCACGGAACGTTCGCCGTATTTTTGGCGGACGTATTGGATGACCTCGCCGCGCCGGTTTTGGCAGAAATCCACGTCAATATCCGGCGGCGAGATACGGTCGGGATTGAGAAATCGTTCAAAAATCAGGCCGTAGCGAAGCGGGTCGAGTTGCGTGATGCCGAGGCAATAGGCCACCAGACTGCCCGCCGCGCTGCCGCGTCCGGGGCCGACGGGAATGCCTTGCCGCCGCGCGTAATCAATGAAATCCCAAACGATGAGGAAGTAGCTGACGAAGCCCATCTTTTCGATGACTTCCATTTCATGGTCCAATCGTTCCTTCAATTCGTCATCCGTGTCCGCGCGAGTGTCATAGCGGCGGCGCAGGCCGTCTTGGCAGAGCTGACGGAAATAAATCTCGC